>JAPSLU010000236.1 GCA_031180405.1 Bacillus sp. (in: firmicutes)
ACTCACCCGTCCGCCGCTAATCTTTGGGAGCAAGCTCCCAAAGATCCGCTCGACTTGCATGTATTAGGCACGCCGCCAGCGTTCGTCCTGAGCCAGGATCAAACTCTCCAATAAAGTGTTTGATATAGCTCATAAGTTTTGTACTATACAGTACGTTTTTTGTTAATCGAAATTAACGTTGGCACGCTTGGTTTTGTTTAGTTTTCAAAGATCATTTTTTGTCGTTTCTCTCAGAAGCGACTTTATTAATATAACATCCAACCTCGCAAGTGTCAACCTCTTTTTTAAAATTCTTAAAAGGTGTTTTTCACTATCGCTCAGCAGCGACGTTTATTAATATAACATTTCTAATTATTCAGGTCAACCTTTTATTCGATATTTTTTTCATTATACGAAACAGAATATCTCTTCTTTCTTGAAGAGCGCGGTCTTTATGACTATTTGTACAATCTATTGTATTAATAAGATCATTAACCTCCTTAATTTCTCGGGTAAGCAAACCTTCTAACTCCATTCTTTCCTTTTCCTGAAACAGATAATAAATCATAAATTCCCACCTCCCATTACATTCTTTCTAATTATTTCACATTCTAATCATTTTCATAAAAGACCAAGCATAGACTTGTCTCAAGGTATGCGTTTTAAGGAGGATCGTTATGAGTCAATTTCATGTCATTCATATGAAGAAAATTAAACAACTGGCCCTGATTATGTTAGCCGCGTTTTTCACAGCAGGAGTATTGTATGTAGAAAACATATTAAATTACCCTGTGTTTTCTACATCAGAAGGTCCAAAAGCAGTTTATAGAGGCGAAACAAAGAATAAGGAAATTGCTTTAACTTTTGATATTAGTTGGGGTGACGTAAAGGCCGAAAGCATTCTGGAAACACTAAAAAAACAAAATATAAATAACGCCACATTCTTTTTATCTGCTTCTTGGGCTGAAAGACATCCAGATGTAGTAAAGCGAATAAAAGACGACGGTCACCAAATAGGCAGCATGGGTTACAACTACAAAGATTATAGAGATTTAGAGACAAATGAAATTAGGAAAGACTTAGCGATGGCCCGGGACGTATTTACTCAGTTGGGTATGAAAGAGATCAGATTACTACGACCACCTAGTGGAGGATTTAACAAAGATGTACTTAAAATAGCGGAGCAACAAGGCTATACAGTTGTGCACTACAGCATAGATTCTGAGGATTGGACGAATCCTGGTGTTGATGTCATTGTAAAAAATACTACATCTACAATTAAAGGCGGAGATATCGTTCTCCTACATGCATCAGACTCCGCAAAACAAACAGATCGAGCATTACCTACAATTATCAAAGAATTTAGAGGTAAGGGACTCAAGAATGTTACAGTAGATGAACTTATCGCAAATGCCGAGACTAAATCTTCTGAAGTAAAATAAAAAGAGCAGCTTCCGCTAGCTCTTTTTACTTTGAGTAAATTTCGGCAACATAAGTAACTGATAAGCATTACATATTTGCAAAGGTAAAAGCATTAGTAATAACCAATCGTCCTGATTCACTCGTAAAGCTGGAAACCACTCGATTACAGTTACAACAATCATGAAAAATAACGCTGGAACAAATGCCGCTTTATTTGTATATCGCCTCTTAAGAAGTGCTACAACCAGACCAACTGCTAACACATAAATTGCCATTAAAAGAAATGGTGTATATGTATCACTTTTTCCTGCAAATAGTTGAAAGCGAAAATAAACTAAATCAAATAATACAAAGATAATTAATATGATTTGAGCAAAATTCCATAGAGAAACTGATTTAAATATTCCTAATCCAAATCTATGTACCGTTAAATAAGCGAAAAACCCCATTTGACTGATGACACTAAATATAAGTCCTACCCCAAACAACCAAAATAGAACTGAAAGGATTTCAACGATATCAAAACGCACAAATAAGTCTTTATATTCCGACCACTTTAGGAGAAAGCCAATAATGCCTGTTGTAATTCCTCCAACAAGTAACGTACTTAAAAATAACCGCACCCAATTTCTACTGTTCACGTATATATCCTCCATCATATTACTCCACTTTGATTTTACCAATCCTTTTTAAAAAAAGCCATATGAATACTATTTTCCTTGTATAAATTCTCTTTTCTAATTCAAAATATAACTAGTACACAAATAGAAAGGAGCTAGGATTAACATGAAGAGAAACTCGCTCCTCATGACTCTCATTGTTTTCATTTTCGTAATGTCTGCCTGTGCACCTAGGGAAGAGTCTGGGTCTCAGATGGACTATGAAGAAACAAAGAAAATGGTTGTCGATATACTTAAAACCGATGATGGTAAAAAAGCATTGCAAGAAGTGATGAAGGATGAAGAAATGAAGCAAGTCTTAATTATGGATCAAAATGTTGTAAAAGAAACAATAGAGACAACCATGACATCTGATAAAGGTGTAGAGTTTTGGAAAAAAGTTTTTGAGGATCCAAAGTTTGTGGAAAGCTTCGCTAAAAGTATAAAGGATGAACATGAAAAGGTAATTAAGGGATTAATGACAGATCCAGATTATCAAAAGATGCTGATTGATGTTTTACAAGATCCTGAAATGGAAAAGAATATGCTAACAGCTGCAAAAAGCCAGGAATTCAGAAAACATCTTCAAGACGTAATTATGGAAACTCTCTCTAGTCCCCTATATAAAGCTAAAATTCAGGAAACGCTTTTAAAAGCTGCAGAGGAAATGGGTCAACAAGGTAGTGGTGCAGGTGGCCAATCTGAAGGCGGAAGTGGCGGGGGCGGCCAAGAACAAGGGGCTGGCGGCGGAAGCTAAGCCTCCACTAACAACTTCGTATCAAGAGTACACCATTACCAACTCGCCCTGAAACACATTTACCTAAACAAAAAAAGCGCTCTAGGCGCTTTTTTATGCTTTAACCGGAATCAACTTCGTTAATTCCTCTCCGATGCTATCATAGATTTGTCCAATATGATGATCCGCAGCATACACAGAAGGTGCAAAATCATCATCATTCCAATCCGGTTGCTGCAACGGTATTTTCCCTAATAAGGGAACCCTTAATTCTTCAGCTAGTTTTTCTCCCCCACCACGACCAAAAACATATTCCTTTTCTCCTGTTTTTTCACTTTCAAAATAGGCCATATTTTCAACCACTCCTACTATTTCATGGTCTGTTTGAAGAGCCATCGCCCCTGCTCTTGCTGCTACAAACGCCGCGGTTGGATGTGGAGTAGTAACAATTATCTCCTTACAAGAAGGAAGCATTGAATGAACGTCTAAAGCAACATCTCCAGTGCCAGGTGGTAAATCCAGCAGTAGATAATCAAGGTTACCCCACTCAACCTCATTGAAAAAGTTGTTTAACATTTTCCCTAACATTGGGCCTCTCCAAATCACAGGAGCATTATCTTCTACAAAGAAGCCCATTGAAATAACTTTCACACCAAATCGTTCAACTGGAATTATTTTTTCACCCTTTACTTGTGGTCGTTTTGTAATCCCCATCATATCAGGCACACTAAAGCCATATATGTCAGCATCGATTAACCCTACTTTTTTACCTAGGCGCGCTAACGCTACAGCTAAATTTACTGAGACGGTTGACTTTCCTACTCCTCCTTTACCACTTGCTATTGCAACAAAAATCGTTTTATTGTCAGGTGATAATAAGGAAGCTGAGTGATTATTATTTGTATCTTGATAAGCAGCAATTATTTCTTGTGGAAGCTCTTGAAAACGAAGTCCAACTGATTCAGCTCCGTTTTCTTTTACTAAAGCTACAATTTGCTGTTGTAATTGAAGTTGTTCAGCTGTATTTAATTTTGATATACCTATTCTTAAACTAACGTGTTGTTTCTCTTGCTTTATTTTTATATCCTCAATTGCATTTAACTCTTCTAATGATATATGTAAGAAAGGATCCCTAAGTTGTCCGATTACTGTACGTAATACTTCTTCTTTCAGCATCATATTCCACCCTTTTTTATGTATTCGTTTCCATCAGTATACCATAATTTCTCTATAAGGTAGAATTAGACCCATTTACTATAATTTATTCAGGCGGATTTTTTTCGTTTGAAAAATATCTTAATACTCCGTTATAAATAGATGCAGCAACTTTTTCTTGGTAGATCTTTGTGGAAAGTAATTTCTCTTCATTAGGGTTAGAAAGAAACCCAACTTCTACTAATGCACCTGGCTTTTCTAAATTTTTAAGAAGGTAAATACCATCAATAGGCTTTGCTACTCGGCTTGTATTCTCGAGATTTTTTCTTAACTCATCTTGAATATACTTAGCTACATGCTCATTTTCGATATATCTTCCGTTATAAAACGTTTGTGCTCCGCTCCATCTTGATGAGGGAATAGCGTTAAGATGAATACTTAAAAACAAATCAGCTTCAGATTCATTAATGATATTAACCCGTTTTTTTAAGTCTTCTGCTTTACGCCTGCTATATCCCTTTGTATTTTCATCAGCAAGATCAACATCCTCTTCTCTAGTTAATAATACTAGTGCTCCTTGCTCTTGGAGATAATCTCTAATGATTAACGATATACTTAATGATATATCCTTTTCTAACGTGTCGTTTCCTACTGCTCCCCCATCAGGACCTCCATGACCAGGATCAATATATATAACTTTCCCTGTTAGTGGTAAATTCCATGAATCCCAGGAATTATCGTTTGTGAATTGCCACTGAAATAGGGTTAATAACAAGATAAAACCACCAATAAAAGCGAACCATTTTATTTTTTTCTTCATCTTATTCCCTCCTGCTCGTCCTTATTTCAATATATGGGACAATCGGAAGGAATATGATAAGTTCGTGTCCTTTTCACCAACATTAATGAAGTCTTAATTTATATCTTTTTTCTCCCTTTGTATAGCCTTGCTCCCACCACGAGTGAATATAATACTCGCACGCTAAGAATAGCTCTTCAATTGATAAATCACTTTCTTTAACTTTTCCCCAATTTATAAAATAATCAAATAGGTCATCAATTAGCCTTTTTTCCTCTAATTGACAACGTTTATTTGCCGACTGCATCGATTCTCCGTAATAGCCAAAGCGGCTATACTTTGCACCTAATAAGAAAGCCTCTATAGCAAAATCAATACATCCATCCTCAATGATTGTTTTTTTGAATTTTCCATTGAAGCTTCCAAAGCACCCATCAACCTTAGCCTTGATCTCTGTCAAGTTTAATTCTCTAAGCATCTTTCTTTCATATTTCAACTCTTTTTGATGTCTCTTTTGCTTTATTGAAATGATTTCAGTCATAATCAAAGCCTCCCTTACTGTTTATTGTTTAACAGTCCTTTTTTATCATTCGTTAAATGTCTTCCAATTTCATCTAGGACGTAGGGAGGTAACACCGGGGAATAAAATTATTTCCCAAGAAATGATAACAATTTGCCTTAAAATAAACATTTTAGACAAATTCCACAGTAAATAGAAAAAGGCTGTACTCAAAACAGCCTCTTACTTAAAGCAGTGGTATATTTCTTTTTATACATTCTTTGATTATTTCTTCACTCCATACCGAGGCTTGAACCTCCCCAATATGTGCCTTTTTTAAAAGGAACATACTCAATCGCGACTGTCCAATTCCTCCCCCAATTGTATATGGAAGATCTTCATTCAGAATGGCTTGATGGTACTCAAGTGTTTTTCGGTCCTCACAGTTGGAAGCTTTTAGTTGTTCTAAAAGTGTTTTACGGTCAACTCTAATACCCATAGATGATATCTCAAATGCACTTTGTAAGATAGGATTCCAAAGGATTATATCCCCATTTAATGACCAGTCATCATAATCTGGAGACCGACCATCATGCTTTTCACCCGACGAAAGAGTTCCTCCAATTCCCATAATAAATACGGCCCCTTGTTCTTTAGCAATCTTATCTTCTCTTTCTTTTGGAGAAAGACGAGGGTATTGTCGTTCAAGCTCCTGTGCTGAAATAAATATAAGATCATTAGGAAGAGTTGGCTCAAGTTCTTGATATTGATCATATATATAAAGTTCTGTTTGTTTAATGGAGCGGTAAATTTTTTTCACCTCTTGCATTAATGTTTGTTCATTTCTTTGCTCGTGATCAATGACCTTTTCCCAATCCCACTGATCTACATACAAGGAATGTAGATGATCCAATTGTTCATCTCTTCTAATTGCATTCATATTTGTATAAAGTCCCACACCTACCGGTAAACCATAACGAGCAGTAGCTATTCTTTTCCACTTTGCCAATGATTGAACAACTTCAATTTTTCTAGCTCCAAAATCCAATGCATCGAATGTTACAATCCTTTCAATACCATTTAAGTTATCATTTATTCCTAACCCTTCTTTAACTACAATAGGAGCTGATACCTTAATTAAATTTAATGATTCTGATAGGTTCATTTCAAAATGATCCTTTACTTTTTTGATCGCTTTCTCAGTTTCAACTAAATTGAGTAGTGATTTATAACCTAATTGGGATGTAAATGGTTTACTCATAAAATAGTGCCCTCCAATTTTTTTTACAGCAGTAAACTGTTGCATTAATCTATATCGCTCATGACTAATGTAAAGTATGAAAGTCACCCATTAAAGTGAACCTAATTTGAAGCCTAAATTACTTCTTTTTCATTAAAGCTAACTTCCTCAAGAACAAAAGCACAGGCAACTACTATCTCTGACATGCTAAGGCTATAAGATAAGCGCAATGCGCTAAGCATACGGCAAGTACGGTAGTGTGTTCTTTAACCTCTAATCCTACTTGACTAGTATCTAGAGCAATGGCGCCTAGTGTTGATTACCAGAACTAAGTAGATATTTTTAAACTTTCTAATCTTAGAAGAAAACTGAAAGCGCATTGATCATCCTCAGGTAATAAGATGATTTAATATAGAAGAATTCTTTGCCCTCAATTCTATTACCTAACCTCTAGTGAATCTAGATACTAACTTTTGGCCAAAAAGTAAGACTGGTGGAGCTAACACTAATCCACAGTTCAAGAATTTTCACATTCTCACATTCCTAAGCAACAAAAAAAGACCCCCAACCAAAATGGTTGAGAGCCTTTGAAACG
>JAPSLU010000237.1 GCA_031180405.1 Bacillus sp. (in: firmicutes)
CACATCCATTACAGCTATGATACTTATCGGGTCATTTTTTATTACATCTGCTGATTCAGGAACATATGTGTTGGGTATGATGACAACAAATGGGTCACACTCACCTGGAAATAAGATAAAATTTACGTGGGGAATTTTACTCTCTGCAATAGCAGTAGTGCTTCTATACACCGGAGGTCTTCAAGCCTTACAAAATATGATGATTATTGCCGCTTTACCATTTTCAATCATTATCGCTTTAATGACCATCAGCCTATTGAAAGCTTTACGCCTTGAAGCAAAACAGCTTGGAATAGGCCGGATCAAAAAAAGAAATACATAATGGAATAAACGACATAGTCATTAGCTGCTATGTCGTTCATATGAATTAAAAACTGAGGGACCATTTTTTCGCTTCATTATTGAGAACAAATGAAACCGTCCTACTTTTTGCAATAAAGAAATCACATAAAACAAATTTGGACACCTGCTACAAATGAATCCCCTAATCCTATTGTATATTTGGGCTTATCGATATACTTGGTAGGAACAAGTATTGTCTCACTAGCATATTGACTCTCGCCTATTAACTTCCTATTGCTTTTTCCTTTTTCACTCAGAGGAAGCTCTAAAACCTTTGATATCTGTTCCTTTGAGCCATACCAGCCACCCATAGCTTTTGCAGTAGCGAGCATGTTCCCATATATGAGACCGCTTTCAATATCAACATTAAGCTTATCCCCTACATACATAGAATAATCTTTTGTATGGACAATGACACCTTTGTTAATGTTTAAATTTTCTTTTATAAACTTTATCCCTGCAACACAGGAGGTTATGTCATCAATATTAATAGGTACGTTATACACATTTAGGATATAGGCCAATTCTTCTTCATTCATGCAGACAATGTCCACTTCTGAATAGATCGTTTCTATACATAATTTTTTTATACTATTACTATGATAATGAGCATCTTCAAAAAACACAATTCCTGCTTCATTATTAGCCTTATACGTTCTTATATGTTGTTTAACAAAATCTAATCGTTCTTCTAAAATTTCTTTATCGTTAAGGGCATTAAAGCTAGATAGCACATTACTACTAATATCTTTTGCATTCTGCTCAATATAATCAAAATATGGTTTTGAGAATGGTAATAATTCGTTTACAGTAATTTTTGTAATAATCAAGCGATTAGAAACTGGTATAACTAACTCTTGATCTCCTAAACGAATAACATCTCCTTTTTTAAACTGTATAATATAGTGTATTTCTTGTTCGGATCTTTGTGTTACTTGGTTTGTATGAATCAATTCACCATTTGAAGACACTGTATATATGTGTTCGGAGTTAAGAATATCACATACTTCTTTTGAATCATCAGTCAGATGAATCACTGAGGGACATCCAATCGCAGCTAATGCCATTGCTGCTTGTGCTGAAGTTCCTCCCATACCATGCTTTGTTGTGAAGAACTTATCTATAATTTTGGGTTCTTCTATATCAACCTCGCCACCAATTCCTTTTCCACAATAGTAAACTAAGGTGCTAATAAAATCCGGTACTGTTTTTATTAGCGTCGATGCTTTCATTTTACTTAGGTCCTCTCCTTGCATATATTCTTCAAGGAGATTATTTAAAATATCAATCTGAAAATCGCATAGAATATCTAAATTACTTGTATATCCCATAGCAGGCATTTTTCGACTAGATTTACGTAAATTTATATTTTCATCCATTTTTTCATAAAGTTCGATATACTTCTCTTCTATATTCATTATTACACCCCTTTTAGTCTAGCAAGCGTCCAGTTCATTTTTTATTGCTACCTAGCTTTTAACAGATCCGGATGTCATCCCTGCAATGAAATATTTTTGGAAAAATAAGAATAAGAGTAATACCGGTAACGAACCAAGTATGCTCATGGCCATCATTTGATTCCACTCATAAGCATGCTGACCCATTAATAAGCTAATTCCTACTGGGACCGTACGAAACTCATTTGTCTTAGTTAAGGCTAAGGCAAAAAGATATTCGTTCCATGACAACATAAAGGTATACATCCCTACTGAAACTAACCCTGGAACAGATACCGGAACCAACACAGACCAAAGTGCTCTAAATCTAGATCCTCCATCAATCATAACTGCTTCATCTAAGTCTTTTGGCAACGTATTAAAATAGCCAGTTATCATTAAGATCGCGTAAGGTAACGTAAATAACAAATAGGTTAAAATCAATGCACCATAGGTGTTATATAAACCAATTGTTACTATTAAACTCAAATAGGGTATTAATAACACGATTGGTGGAACAGCCTGAACACTTACTATAATTGTATTGATGACCTTTTTGCCAGGAAAGTTAAACCTACTAAAACTATACGAAGCTAGAATACTTACAATTAAAGTCAAAATGACTACAATAATAGATATAAAGTAGCTATTAATGAAGAATCTAATTTTTTCTGGATTCTTGAAAATCTCTACGTAAGCATCAAATGTAAAATTCTCAGATATCCACGTTGGTGGCCATGCAAAGATTTCCGCGTTTGGTTTAAAGGAATTTAAAAGCATCCACAGGACCGGAAAGCCCGCAAAGATCGTTCCTATAATTAATAGAATGATCGTTATACCTTTTATATACCACTTTCTTTCTCCTACCATATTATTCTTGCCCCCTCTGGTGTCGTACATAAAAGATTGCAATTATTGTACATACGACTAATAGAATTACTGAGCTAGCTGATGCCAGAGCGTATTGATACTTACTAAATCCTAATTTATAAATAAACGTACTTAGCATCTCAGTCGCATTTATTGGTCCTCCACCAGTGGTCATCCAAATAAGTGCAAATTGTTGGATTGTCCATACAAAATCTAATAATATTAAGCTAATTAAAATTGGTTTTAATTGAGGAAGAGTAATATAGAAAAAACGCTGTACGCTGTTTGCTCCATCAATCGCAGAAGATTCATAAAGATCTGATCGTATTCCTTGAAGACCTGCTAAAATACTAATCATAAAGAATGGGTATCCCGCCCAAATATTAATCATTGTGACCGAAAATAGTGCAAAATCTCTTGAGGCTAACCATTCTATCTGGCTACTAGTTAAATTAAATTCCACTAAAAAATAGTTAATAAAACCGTTTGGATTTAATAGCATCTTCCAAAGAACCGCTATAACGGATGCCGTGAACATCCAAGGTAAAGCGAATATTACCCTGAATAAAGCTTTGGTTTTCGTACTAAGATATTTTGTATTTAACAACATTGCAAATGTCATTCCTAAAATCATATGTACAATGACACTACCACCAACAAAAATCAATGTATTCTTTACAGACACTAGAAATGATTTATCCGTTAAAATTTCTTTAAAGTTTTCAAGACCAATAAATTCGGGATTTTTATTTGTGATTACATTATCATAAAAGGAATAACGAATAACCATATAAATAGGTATAATTAACAATAAAACCATTAATATAACTGTTGGAATAAGATATAAATATGGCTCGGCTTTCTTTTTTAAATTTTGAGCTTTTCTATTATCCTGTAACCTTTTTATCGGTTTCGTTTCCGTTTCGGTTCTCATCTGCCATTACCCACCTTTCTTAACACAGGGATGTATGTCATACATACATCCCTTTGATTAATAAAGTCATTAATTATTCAAATGCTTCTTCCCATATTCCCTGCGTTTCTTTTAGCATATCAGCTGATGAACTTGTATCTCCATCTAAGTAAAGTTGTAGTTGTTCATCGAACGTTCTCATTAATTCTTCTGAAGTTGGAAGTCCAGTAAATTCGTTTATTGCATAACTGTCTTTATATAATTCATAGGCTTTTAAGAACATCTCATCTGCTTTTGAGTAATCAGGTTCTGCTTTTGAGTTTCCTGGAAAGGCATTTGCATAAACAGCAATTTTTGCATTTACTTCTGGGCTCATTAGGTATTCAACAAACTTCATCGCTTCTTCCTTATGCTCGCTATTTTCTGCAATTCCGATACCCCAATTGGCTACGTCCATACCACTTTTTCCACTATAACCATCTTTAACAGGCACTGGAATAAAATCAAAGTTTAAGTCAGGCGCACCTTTTTTAATAGTCGTTAAGTGAGCTAGTGAATCAGTCATAAATGCTATACGTCCATTTGTAAACTCTTCCACCATATCCGCTTCTTTCATAGCATATGCGCCCGGAGCTACTACACCAGAATCAAATAAACCTTTTACAAATTCAACAGTAGCAGTTAAGTCTTCATTGTTTGTTAAAGCTGGCTTTCCTTCATTTAACATAGAACCACCTGAAGCCCATAGCCAACTCATAAAATTGTTTTGAATACCACTTGGTGATTCTGTGGATAATGGAATAGCCCATCCTGCCTTCCCTGTTGACTCAGTAATTTTACTTGTTACTTCTGTAAATTCAGACCAAGTTTTAGGTACTTCTTCAATTCCGGCCTCTTTTAAAATATCTAAGTTTACATACATCGGATAGGCAAAATTTGCAACAGGAATCATATATGTATTCCCATCGACTTTTATTTGATCTGATAACTGACTATCATCATATCCAGAGGCTTCCATTAATTCTGTTAAATTTGCAATTGATCCCTGTTTAGCAAAATCATATACCCATGAGCCATCAAGACCAACAACATCTGCCATTGTTCCTGCTGCTGCACCAGCTGCAATTTGCGTTTTTGTATCAGCATATGGATTACTTAAAAGTTTTACTTTAATTCCCGTTTCAGCCGTGAATTCGTCAACGATTTCCTGAAGTGCACCATCTGGTAGTTCAACTCCCCACCACTGTTGGAATTCTAAAGTAACTTCTTGGCTACCATCTTCGCCCTCAGAGTTGGAGTTATTAGTCGTTTCAGAACCATTACAACCTACTAGTGCAATTAAAAGACCCACTATCGTTAAAATTGACAGTACACTTTTATTAAGCGCTTTCAAATTAAGGAACTTAAACATTTTCAAATTAAAAACCCCCTATTTTTCTTTTTTTCTATTAAAATACTTTGAGTAGGTTTGCTATTAATCTAGAGGTTAATTGATATGAGTTTGGAGTTAACGAGCCTTTGTTGTAGCCAAGCCGATGTAAATGGAACATTTCAAAGATCTAACTTATAATTGCGTTACTTGATACAAGTCAGCCTTACCTGCCGAACCGAACAAATGCATCTTATTCGCAATAACAGCCATAGCCGCTTCGGTTGAACTTGGAAAAAGAGCATCCGGTTCATAGCCATTTGGACTGTTGTTCAGTGTATTACGAAGTTCTATAAAAAATGCCCGCTTCATTTCACTAGAGAGGTTGATCTTTGCAACACCGTACTTCGTAGATTCCCTAATGTCGTCCTCTGAGTTATCAGAACCTCCATGCAAGACAAGCGGAATATTTACCCTATCATAGATTTGAGACAAACGATCAATTTGGAGCTTAGGTTTCATAGATTTTGGATATAACCCATGAGAGGTGCCGATTGCAATGGCAAGCGTATCTACATTCGTGCGCTCAACGAAATCTTTTGCTTGTTCCGGGTCTGTGTACAAAATCTCCTGCATGCCACCTTCTGAACTTGTGCCTGTATTCCCAATGGTTCCAAGTTCTCCTTCGACGGAAATATGTTGCGCATGAGCAATTTTCACAGCTGCTTTGGTTAGTTCTACATTCTCCTCGTAAGGCAAATGCGAGCCATCAATCATTACAGATGTAAATCCATTCCGGATAGCTCGAACAACATCATCGATATCTCGACCGTGATCAAGATGAATCACTATCGGAACACTAGCGCGTTGTGCTGCTTGAACACAATATGCAGCGAATTCATCTCCCATAAGATTAATCTCATTTGGATGAATTTGTAGGATGGCAGGAGAATTTTCTCTTTCAGCTGTCTGAATGACAGCCCTTACAAATTCGCTGTTCGCAATATTGAAAGACCCCACTGCAAATTTTTCCTTATACGCTACGCTTAGTAAATTTTCCATTGTCGTCAACATATTAACACCTTCTCCACTATCTTTTTGTTTTACATGTTAATAGATGGTTAACCTTTCACTGCCCCCAATTCGCTTGCTTCGCCCCCCTGGAATGTTTTTGTTTATTTACACCTCAAGATTAATCGCATTATGTTTATTTGTCAACGGAAATTTTCAGAATAAACATGAAATTAACATAAAATGTTTAAAATTATGTTTATTTTGTTCATTTCACTTGATTTATTCTTTTGATTGCTTTATAAATTAAAAGTAGGAAACAGAATAGGAAACAAATCAATGATTGGAGAAAATTATGACTACTGATGCACGACTAAAAAAACTTTCCGAATTGATAATGAAAAGAGGAAGCCTATCCGTCCAGGATTTGGTTGACGAATTTCAAGTATCAGATATGACCATTCGAAGGGACTTGCAAAAGTTGGAGCAGAGCGGCATGTTCGAAAGGTTTCATGGGGGTATTCGTCATGTTAAGGAAGAATCTCCGGTCCAACGTGAGTCACAAAGTATCGATGAAAAGAAAAAAATCGCTCAATATTGTTTAACGCTTATATCCTCCAACGATACGATCTTTCTGGATGCCGGAACTACTGCTCATTATATTGCATCTGGACTGGCTGAATCGTTGCTTGAAAATGTTACTGTCATTACGAACTCTCTTACCACAGCCTATCCCCTCCGATATGCACAGCATATTTCTTTATTTATGGCTGGTGGCGAGTTTCGGCAAAACTCTCAAGCGTTCCTTGGAAGTAGAACGAAGTCCTTCCTTGAAAGCTTGTATGTAAACAAAGCGTTTATAGTAACTAGTGGTGTTACCGAAAGTGGCTTTAGCGTATTTCACTTTTCCGATGCAGAAATTAAAGATACCATGATTAAGTCTAGTAAAGAAACATACATGATAGCCGATGCATCTAAGTTCGGAAAGCGCTCGATGAATCTTTACGCCCCTCTCGAAAGCGTCGATATGATCATTACAGATAATAGATTATCAGACTACTGGGTATCGGTAGTTGAAAAACATGCGGTCAAATTAATCAAGGTGTGAGAGTTTAACTACGGGAATTATTAAA
>JAPSLU010000238.1 GCA_031180405.1 Bacillus sp. (in: firmicutes)
CAGGTATTTTTTAACCGTCCTTCGATATATCCACCAAAACCCCTTAAAAGCAGGCTTGGCCTCAAATGTTTTCGAGAGCAAATGGACAAGTATAAATGAGTATGTTTTGCAAGCAACCATTGTAGATGTTCATTTTCCGCTTCAATTATTTTCCCCTAATAGAAAAATAGCCATCGCAAAGTTTAAGGATTATATGAATAAACCCAATGAAGACGAATGTTTAGATAACATTATAAAAATACGTGTGTCTGATGATGAAATAAGGAAGTATCTATGTGATTTAGGAATAACAAACATTAGCACCTTGCAGCATATGAAGAAAGATGTCAGGGATTGCATTCTAGCAGAGCTTAAAGGGTTAAAAGGTATCAGTATAAGACAGTTGGCTAGAGTCACAGGGATTTCAAAGAGTGTTATTCAACGCAGTCGGTAATCTTCTTGGTATACATGATATATTCCAAAGAGAAGGGAAAGAATCGATTTTACACTTACCTTAGCGGAGACAAGAGGGAGGGGTGGGTCAATGAACCTGTCCCTATGTCCCACCTATGTCCCATATTTTTGAATATAGACTTATTGTATGGGCTATATCATAATAGTAGTAATATTGATAGTTTTCTATGAGATAGAAAGGTAGGTTATGATATGATAGATATCCATTGCCATATATTGGGTGGAGTCGATGATGGTGCCCAAGATATCGATGCTTCGATGAGTATGATCAAGCATGCGGCGAGTGAGGGTATTACGAAGATCATTGCTACACCACATCATAAAAATGGAAAGTACGATAATATAGCTTCTTCTATAAAAGACAAAGTCATAGAGTTGAATCAACGGGTTAAGGAAGAAAACCTTTCTATTGAAATTTTGCCAGGTCAAGAACCCCGTATCTATGGAGAACTTTTAGAGGATTATGAAAAAGGAGAAATTCTTACTCTAAATCACTCAAAATATATATTTATCGAATTGCCATCAAATCATGTTCCGAGATATACAAAAAAAATGTTATTTGATGTTCAATTAGCAGGACTCTCACCTATTATTGTTCACCCTGAACGGAATTCGGAAATTATCGAGAATCCTTCAATTTTATATAAATTGATTGAACAAGGTGTGGCAACACAAATCACAGCGTCGAGTGTCACTGGGCATTTCGGGAAAAAAATTAAGAAGTTTTCCCTTCAATTAATTGAAGCTAATCAGGCTCATTTTATAGCTTCTGATGCACATAATCTATCAGGACGGACATTTCGCTTGCGTGATGCGTATGATGAAATTGAAAAAGAGTTTGGACGGGAACTTGTTTACATGTTTCAGGAGAATGCACAGTTGGTTGCCGGGAATCAGACAATCTTTCGATACCCTCCTCAAGAGATTAGACGTAGAAAGCTTTTGGGGATTTTCTAGGTAGGAATAATCACTATTAAAAGGGTCGGAGTGTATATTTAACGGGTTCCGATGTGTCCGTTATGACGACCCTGATTACAATGGCGGTGCAAATATTCCCTCATTAAGGCAAGTCAAAAGAACTTTCTTGAATTTGGTGCTTGTGAAGAAACTTATATTGCATTTGTTAGGAAACCCAATAAATATCATATAAAAGACCCTAATCGGAAAACATCAAAAAAGCTGTTGATGCTTAAAATCAACAGCTTTTTCTTATGTGATTATTGATGCGTTTTACTTTAGGGGTTTTAAGGAGAAATAGGATGTGTATTATACTGTTTGTACCTCAAAACGGAACCCATTAGTGTATTTTTCCGACCCTTTTAATAATAGCGTCAGCAAAAGATAATACTAACCAACTAGATGTTTATATTTTGGTTGTTTTATTTCCTTTTTCTTGATATCAGCAATATTGCCAACTAGATATTTACCATAAGGAAACTTATTTATGATCCAGGCGATAGAAATAGATCCAGCCAATGATACGAAGAAGTTACTAAAAAGGTAAATACCAACATGATTGATTGGTAGTTTAATGAAAAAATCCATCAACATTATATGTAAAAGATAAATACTAAACGAATAGTTACTTATTAAGAAAATCCATGATGGTACTTTTTTAATTTTACTGGAAAGATAGAATAAGGTTGGAATCAAGAACGTTGTTAGTACAAGGATATCAACCCTTTTTGATGATACTTTTTCAGGTAAACCAAAGAATTGTAAAGTAATAACGGCAAACAAACTAAACAAAGTCCCGGTAAATAGGAAGAACCTGTATTTTGATATAAGTGTCTTAAATAATGTGTAAAATTTGCCACTATAAAAGCCGATTGCAAAATAGAAAATCCAACCAGTAAAGGGCAACCAACTAAATCTCTTCCAGATATACTCAGAATTCGGTATCGCCTCAAGAGGTGGAACAAAGTTAAAAAAGGCTAGATAAATGCCATTAATTAAAAAACTAAAAGATAATACTATTAGGGCATTCAATTTAGATATATATTTTTGAAAAAAGTAATGTAAAAAGTAAAATTGGAAAATAATAATGATAAAGTAGCCAACAAAATCGCCGAGAAATATGTTTTTAAGAATTGTTACTCCTAATATATTTATCTGAAAGGATTTTGTTTCAAGAAATCCATAGACGATTGCCATCATAATATAAGGTAAGAGTAATAGTTTTATCCTGACCAGGAAGAATGGTTTGTTTACCTGTTTTTGAGATTTTGACAATAAAAATTCAGAGATGAAAATAAAAACAGGTGTCCCGAAGATTAATGTCATCTGTAAAGCAACCAATATATCATGAGTGACTGTACTAATATCTTTAAACTTGCCCAAACTAGAAGTGATTGAATGAAGAAATACTATGGCTAAACATGCTACTACCCTAATAATGATTATCTCACTTACAAGTGCTTTTTCTTTATTCATACTTCCCTCCTGCTTTATTCTTGAAATTCCCCCTCTAATTATAAGCTTATCTAGTATACTAGAATATTCTTTTATTTACTAAAATAGAATTTTTTGTTTAATGTATTATTTATCCTATATAAGTTGGTTAATTCCTAAATAACCGTTAAAATGGAAATATCTCAAAATAAACAGGTGTGATTTAATGAAAATTAAAACATTATTTATAGCTCCTTATCCGGCTATGACTAATCTAATTGAAGAATGCAGCCAAGAGGAACATAAACTTGATATAGAAATCGAAGTAGCAAATCTTCAGGAAGCAATTCCGGTAGCAAGAGACGCAGAGAAGCAAGGGTACGATGTTATCATTAGTCGTGGGGGAACGTCTAAGTTAATTGAAAATGAAGTGACGATTCCTGTCATTGATATTAACGTTTCAGGGTATGACATGCTTAGAGTATTGACTTTGGCTAATGATTTTCCAGGGAAAAAGGCGATTGTTGGTTTTTCGAATATAACGCTTGGGGCGAAAGCGATAACGGATTTACTTGAGATTCAGATAGATGTCTTTACGGTAGAAAAGGCAAAAGAGGTAGATTCGTTAGTAGAAAAGCTTAATGTTGAGGGCTATGAATTGATTATGGGTGATGTCATTACAACAGATGCTGCTACAAAGCATAATGTAAAGAGTATTCTGATCCAATCTGGCCGGGAAGCAATCTTTGAGGTGTTTCAAAAGGCGAAATCGATCTATCGAATGCACCAAAGACAGCAACAGGAGATCCACCTTTTGCGTTCGCTTTTAGCTGATGAAGCGAAGGATATGATCGTTCTTACAGAGCAAGGTCAGGTCATTTTTGAGCAATGGGGATCATTAAAGATAAGTCCAGTGTCAACTTCAAAGCTAATGGAGCAAATTCAGAAAAATCCACAAGATGACGATGTGTGCATAATTAAAACGTTTAGGCAACAGAAGATAAAACAAATAATGAAAATAAAAGAAATAGACGAACAAGTTTATTATGTTTTTACCTTCTCAAAGGTTGCTCAAGAACGTGTAGAACAAGGATTGCATATTGAAACAATTTCACAGCAACCAACATTAATTTCAACTAGTAAATCGATGGAGAGATGTGTAAGTTTAATTGATAATAACCTAAGAAATGATCAATGGTTACTTATCGGAGAGGATGGAACAGGGAAAAAGCTTCTCTCACAATATATTCATTTTCGAAAGCATAAGGAAAGCGGGTTTTTTGCGAGTACCTCTGCTATGAAATTGTTGAAAATGCATGATGAAATGGATCCGAATATATGTACGCTATATATTAATGAAATTGAAGGCTTACCTTCAACTGACATAAAAAAACTTTCGTCTAAAATTGAGAATTTAGTAGGAAAGAACATTACGCTCATCCTGGCGCTTTCAAAGGAACAACATGAATTTCATTCTCTAATCTATCATCAAGATTTGATACGTGTGGCCATTCCTTCATTAAGTGATCGAAAGGACGATATTAGACCACTCGTCACCTTTTTTATCGCAGCTTACCATGGACAGCTCGGTACATCTGCTATCAAAATGAAGGAAGAAGCGATGGAGCTTTTAGAGCAATATTCATGGCCGAGTAATGTTGCACAGCTAAAAGCACTGATAAAATCAGCAGTTTTAGAGGAAAAGGGCTATGTTATCGGAAAAAAGCTTATTCAGCATCTTTTGGGTGAAAATAATAGTAATGTTATCCCATCAGTTGAAAAGGAATTTCTTGTAGGCACATTAGATGAAATAGAAAGAAGGATTATCGAGCAGATTATGCTGGAAGAAAACCATAATCAAACAAGAGTTGCGGAACGGTTAGGGATTAATCGCTCCACCTTATGGCGCAAGCTGAAACAGTAAATGTTCAGCTTGTTTTTTATTTTGTTGCAAATTACAACAATTTTCATAAGTTTTGTTGCAAAAAATAATGTAAGCAATTACAATAACACTTGTAACCGGTTTCTAATTTAGATTAATTGTTTAATATTGAAACAATCATAGAGGAGTGTTAAAATTATGAAGATAAAAGCAACTTTAGATCGAATTCCTGGCGGTATGATGGTTGTACCATTGCTAATTGCAGCACTAATTAATACATTTTTCCCGGACTTATTACGTATTGGTAATTTTACACAAGCATTATTTGTAGATGGTGCTGGAACATTAATTTCACTTTTCCTCTTATGTACAGGTGCACAAATTAATGTGAAATCGTTTGGTGTGTCAGTTGGAAAAGGGGCAACTCTTTTAGCAACAAAGTGGGCAGTAGGTGCGGTGTTTGGATTAATCGCTTACATGCTTGCAGGTGACAATGGATTATGGTTAGGCTTAGCGCCAATTGCAGTAATCGCAGCTATGACAAATAGTAATGGTGGTTTATTCGTCGCATTAGTTGGTCAATACGGAAGCAAGGAAGATCGTGCAGCATATTCTCTTTTAGCGCTTAATGATGGTCCTTTCTTAACAATGGTTGCGCTATCTATTTTCGGAGCAATGGGCTTTGTTGATGGTATGTTCTCGTTCACGTCATTTATTTCTGTGTTACTTCCAATTGTTGTTGGTATGGTTTTAGGTAACCTTGATGAAGACATGCGTTCGTTCTTAGATAAAGGAAGCTCGATGTTAATTCCATTCTTCGCATTTGCACTTGGTATGGGAATTAACTTTGCTGCGATTCTTGAAGGTGGATTATCTGGAATTATTCTTGGAGTATTAACGGTATTTGTAACAGGTTCTGCAGGTTATTTCGTCTTTAAAGCATTAAAATGGAATCCAATTGTTGGAGCTGCTGAAGGTTCAACAGCAGGAAATGCGGTAGCAACACCAGCTGCCATCGCAGCAGCAAATGCAAGCTTTGCATCAGTTGTCGACATTGCAACCGTACAGGTAGCAGCATCAACTGTGACAACAGCGATCTTACTGCCGATATATGTAGGGTTTTTGGTGAAAAGACTAGAGAAAAAAGGCTATAAATTTGAACAAGAAGACGTAAAGAAAGTAAACGTCTAAGGGTGTGAGTAGAGTGGAAAATAAAATTGGCATTGTATCTGATGATTTAACAGGTGCGAATGACTCTGGAGTACAACTAGCAAAAAAACAATTAACCTCAACAGTTGTTTTTGACTATGAAGCAACAACAGTCCATTCAAAGCCGGATGTGTTGATCATTGATACAGATAGCAGAGCAAAGCAGGAGGAAGAAGCAAATGAAGCAGCCTATAAAGCTGCTTCATTCCTTAAAAAACAAGGGTATCAGCATTTATATAAGAAGGTTGATTCAACCCTTAGGGGAAATATTGCGGCTGAATTGACGGCGATAGAAAAGGTGTATAATCCAGAAGTTGTTGTCATTGCTCCTGCGTATCCCAAAATGAAGCGTCAAACAATTCGAGGAAATCACTATGTTAACGGAGTGTTAATAACGGACACTGAGTTTTCAAAGGATCCTAAAACACCGGTTAAAGAAGCGTTTGTTCCTGAACTATTAAGACAATATCAGGACAGGGAAATTGCTTTAATTGATAAAAGAATGTTGGATCAATCGGTTGAAAACATCATTCAAACGATTTATGCTTCCTTTGACCAAGGTGTTCGCTGGTTTGTTTGTGACAGTGAAACAGAGGAAGATTTACAGAAGATCTGTCATGTTTTTTCTAAATTAAATAAAAGAACAGTTTGGGCAGGTTCTGCAGGTTTAATCGAGTATTTACCAGAAGCATTAAATATAACAGCTTCACAAGAATCAGATACTAAAGAAATGAATATTGAAAAAACATTGATTGTATCAGGTAGTTTATCTCAAGTTACAAAAGAGCAACTGGGTAATGTGGAATTTTTAGGGGAGTCTCTCTTTATCGAGGTAGATCCTGTAACATTGGTGGAAAATACATTTACTATTGAATATTATCTTGAACAATTGAGGCAGGATTCTCAGTATAAAAGCATTGTGTTATTTGTTGAAGCATCTAATGAAAACCGTCTTTCTGCAAAGAAAGCAGGCGAGACACTTGGTTTCACATTGACTGAGGTAAGTGAAGCTATATCTAGAGGTTTAGGTAAGATTGCAGAAGGGATCCTACAAAATTGTGCTTCTATCCAAGGTTTGGTCCTAACCGGTGGAGATACGGCAAAAGCTGTC
>JAPSLU010000239.1 GCA_031180405.1 Bacillus sp. (in: firmicutes)
TAAAAATATCTTTCCTCTGGAGTCATTTCTTCTATTACAATCGGATCATCCCAAAAATCTGTATGTATCATTCGATATTTACCCATTTTTCATCACTACCCTTTCGTTATAAAAATTATCTCTCATATGATATATAAGGGGATTTTTAGTTATGGGTAGCGTGTTTATAGAAAAATTTGAATAGGGATTGTCTTATGCTTCCAAATTGTAATGCTTAGCATAATTTAAAATGAAAAATTAATAGAAACTATTATTAGATTAAATCACAAGCAAACTTCACCTTTAATAGCATATCTCACTAGAGATTTCCTAATAGAGCATCTTCATTTCTAACCAGAACAGTGGGAAATTAGTTGAATGTAACGAGGAGTCCATACGGAATAGCTTCTTTCTACTTGAATAATTACCTGAAAATATATTTACCGAACATCACATGTTGATAGACGATTCATTATAAAAAAACCCTTCTTTTACATTCTTAATTTCTTCATTGACTTCAGCTTTTATAGCTGCTTCATTATAGTTGTATTTTTCCAATGCCTCATCATCTATAGAGACATTGAAATCATCAAATGTTACATTTAGTTTATTTTCTTGCGAGAAGTATTTAGTTCTGAAGTAACGCTTTTATTGATTTCTTTTTCAAGTAAATTTAGGTCAAGAACTTGATTTAAATTCACTTGAAAGAATTAGAGAAACCGAGAGAATTGAAGCAAATATTCTTTTTAGAACTTTCATAGTAATTACCTCCATAATTAGATTTTTTGTTTACATCACCATATGAATATAATAATATACGGTAAACTCTGCAATTTGGAAAATACAGGTATAATTTATTAAAAAGAGGAAGGTTGTGTGATTGTTAATGGAAAAAAGTTACTCTAAAACATTAGGAATTGGAAGTATATCATTCTTAATTTCAATCTTTGCCGCCATTTTCATGTGTTTAGACATAAATGGAAATAAGTTGGGTGAAAGTTTTATGAATGTCTTTAATTTGCCGGCAGCATATGGTTACGTTGGTCTAATTCTTTTTATATTTGCTTATATAATTGGAAGTAAGAATAAGGAGGATAAGTTTGCAAAAGCGGGAGTTCAGTTATCTAAAATTTTTATCACAATATATATTGTTTTTATAATCATTGGTTTAATTCAAAGTTTGCTGTTTTAGTTTCTATAAACTATTTGACTCTAAATAAGTTTAGTTCTCTGTTTTCTTGGGGAGTAAAAGTGATTATTAGAAGAAACAATTCAATAAAAATGGAAAAATCAAATATCATCAAATAAGAGGGATTATGTGAGTAGAAGCAATCATAATTTTAAAAAATAAAGTCCATAGAAATGTCAAAAGGCAGCCCAAATAGTTCGTTAAAAACAGTTTTTGGTATAAGCCTTTTTTTATAAATGCTTATAAATTTAGGAAATACGCTAAAGGTTATACCTTGTAGGTCTGATATTACTACACCATTTTCATCTTCTATTGTCCACTTTGTTTTTGCTTTTTCAGCTGTATGTGATCAACGAACTAGGCGCTCTCCCTTTAAAAAAATTGAATGAGCTGCGTCTTATTTAGTATTGCCTTTTTCCCACTGTTACAGAAGTTAATTTTCATGGTAGTACAATAACAAAAATCCTTGTTAGATTAACGAACACATTAGCTTAATAAAAAATTGTTTGTTCATTTCTCTTTATTTAACCAATCATTAAATCCTCCCTCATTTAATTCTGTAATAACTCTTACTGTTCCACTCAATAAATAGCTATTTGATTCTATTTCTGTCTGATAAAGTTCGTACATATTTTCCTTTTCTAAAGAGTCAACAAGATAATATATTGATTCACCTGTGCTATCCCATTTAACCCCATAAATATCCTTTAAAAATATAAATGAGCCCGCATGTGCTTGCTTACCTATTTCCATTTCTAAATGATATAAATCTATTCGGGTTGAATTATTATACCCACTAATAAGTGCAATTAAATTTTTGTTAGGTGCCCATGCAATGCCAAAAGGTGATTGGTAGCCATCATAATCATATTGATAACCAATCGTTTCGGATAAATTAATCTTTTCACCTGTTTCTAAGTTAACAACAAAAATTTTAACTCCATTTTCCACCATAACATCATATGCTAAATATCGTTTATCATAAGAAAAATGGAAACTTTGAATACTACTATAATTATCAGGCAAAGAAACCTCAAATTCTTTATTTTTTGCATCTAAAATTAACTTACCATCTACTATTGATAGCTGATAATCACCAATTTCAGCACTATCACTTGTTTCTTGCAATGTAAGGACATTTGGGTTTGAATAATACTTTATTTTACTTTGAGAACACCCTAATATTAGCAAAATAAACGTAGTCATTAATATACATAGCTTGATTATATTCCTCACTGATTCACCTCCAATCTGCCTCCTAAACACTACTGTGCCTTTAGTGCAATAAGAAAATGCAGTACCTCTGAATGTAGTAGCGGCCCCGTTAGCTTAATAAAGAACCTCTCAAGATTATTTAAAATCACTCGGAATTTTAACGAGAACATAATTTTCAGTCCACATTTGAGTGGTGGCAATTAATCTTTTTCCGTCCTTTTCAAAGAACAGACCAGCACCATCTTTTTCTTTAAATGCCCATCCATTTGAGACAACCATTTGTTTAATATTTTCGTCAGCAATCGAAATACCTTTATTCCCACTACTTGTGATATACCAAATAAAATCCCCTTCTACTGCAATTTCAGCTATTTTACTATCCGATTCTTTTAGTTTACCAATCACTTCTTTTGCTGATAATTTCTCTATTGGAAGAGAGGGATAGTATAATTTATTCACAAATATGAACAGACCAATCATAACTATTACAATACCTAGTATAAATCCAACCTTTTTCATCCAATTCTCCCTCTATTAGTTTCAATCAAGATATTTTATAAAATCAGTCTTCTCCTAACCTACTTCTTTAGTTGAAAGATAATGCTATACTTTTTTAGAGTCTCTACCAGTTTTTTATATTCTCCATCCAATCACCAATCACCAAATAAACTTTCAACTTCCTCCCATTTGGAATCTGGCTTATCTGCCTTTTTCCAAACCTGTCCAGTAGTGGTGTCGTACATATAAATTATTCCATCTTGCACAACCATCCTATATGGATCATCAGTTTCTTCATCTTGAAAATTAATGCTATCCGCAATAGCATTTAGACCTCCGCCAATAGAACTTCCTGCGAGTAAAATGCAAATTCCCAGGAAGATAAGTATTCCTTTTTTCCCCTTTTCCAATTTCATTCCCCCTATATCCTCAAATTATTTTAATTCTTACTCAACATAATCGCACTTTTCAACTTAATAATTGTCTTTTCAGCACTTAAAGCTATAAAATATGGCTCTATCTTAATTAACGTAAAAAATACAGAAAAGTTTCATTAGTGCTAGTATTGTTCAGAAGCTATCAAAGCCAAGTTCGGAAGTTTTTTATGTTCAATCATTTTGACAACTCCTCATCATTAAATAATATCAATCCCTTTAATTTGGTGTACCATGCAAAGAGACGCCTTCTTATTAAAGAAAAGCACTTGTTTGTTAAGAGTTTATTAAAGGTTACTTTTCAATATCTTTCTATAAGAATCACATCATTGGAAGGAGTAAGATACTCCTGTTCTCCTGATTCAAAATCAGCACCATGACGATCCATCTCTACATATTGAACAACTTTATCATCCTTCATGAAAACCAAAAGATATATATCGTCTCTCCAATCCATATTACTAGGATCCTTAAAATAAACACCCAATTTCTCATCTATACCTTCTTGACTACTATAAGGTGTAAAAAGAAAGCCTTTATCCCAGTCAAAATCAGTTAAAGTCTTCATAATGATTTCAGTATTATTTTCATCTTCTACTATAGAATTTATGGACTTCTCCAGCTCTACATGATGGTGAACTTTATTTAAGTAGCTACATCCTGTTAGTAATAGTAGTAGAAGAAGAGTGAAAAACATAAATTTCCTCAAATTAAATCTCCCTTCTTTTTTTAAGGTACCCTATAAGAACTTTAATCTATTGTAATCTTATTATATTTTAACATATATTACCAATTACAAGTTTGAATATAATATATTTGTCCTGCCCTTGAATGAGAATAAGCGTGTTCCTTATTCTAGGAAGGTGCTCGATTGGTAACAATTATTGTTGTTTTCTTATTTGAGTTCGACCAACAAACACAATTTTATTCTCCTGTCTTAATTAGTAGCCAATAAAAAGGGAGAACACAAACCTATTAAGTAAAGGTTTGATGTTCCCCCTTATTGCTCCTGACCCTATGGCTCGCTCAAGCCCTTGCAATCAACCGCTTTTCCTTTTCTAATAATCTTTTTTCTTTTTTTAATTCTAAAATAAAGCTTTCTATTGCGGCGATAAAGGTGCGTGGGCTTTCTTTTTGAATCATGACATATTGGAGCCTTAATTTCATTAATGCACTGTCAATCTCAAAAATGGAACGATTGATTTCAGATACTTTTTGCCGCTTCTTTTCCACTTCATTATCCCGAAAACGTTCCAATTCTTTCGATAGCTTTTCTTGTGCCTCGTTATACTCTTTCCGTTTAATCATATTAAACACATCAGTCAAACTATCGAGAAGAAAATCAGCCATCAGTGGATTGCCTACTTTCATTTGCTAGCACACTATCAATCGAATTCGAGAAGACATCCAGCATTTTTTTCTGCACTTCATCAGAACTATTTGATTCTTTTAAGTACTGGTATAAATCCCTCAGCAATTGTTGCACACTGTCTGTCTTTTCTCGTAACGTTGCCCTTCTTGCCGTTTCTTCTTTCACGAATTTATCGGCTTCTTTTTGTAAATATTCCCCTTGCTCCCGTAGCAAATTAATCTGGCCATTCACATTTTCTTTCATCTTTTGAATATCTACAATGGACTGTGCGATATCGAGCATTTGTGGTAAGGATTCTAGCGCCTTTAACGTTACTTCTCTTTTAAACTCATCCTTCGTTGTCCAATTATCTTTTACTTCTACATCATTACGATCAATTATCTCGATCTCTTCACTACTACGGTGACGCCTGCTTGCGGTTATTGGTAATGTGTGGTCATTTGCTTCTCTATTCATAGGTGACAGTACCCTCTACTTCAAATTCACTTAATAACGCATCGATCTGTTTAAGCTGGTTACATGCTTTTTTCGTGTCAATGCTTGTACTTGTTTGTACCGATGCCGCTTCATTTGCTTCTCGATAATCACGGAAAAATTCTTCGATATCATCATAATTTTGCTTTTCCAACACCTTTAAATCCTTTACCGCTTTTTCTACCATCTCTTCTCCCCATGCTTGGATCGCTTTTCTTAATTGGTTATTCAATTTCTTTTGCCAGGTTACCGAATCATAGAGATAAAATAAACCTTCTACAATAACAGCTGCAGCAACGGTTAGGGCTTTGGAAGACGTCGCACCGATTTTCTTTAATATCGTTGGAATTTTATCATAGGTCTGTTTACTATATGTCTTTCCAAATAACTTCCCAAAATTCTTTAACCCTTTTTTCGCTGCATTTGCTACACCAGCTCCTGTACCAGCCGCTCCAGCATACTGTTTAAAATATTGGGTTAACGCTTTTCCGACATACTTCTGACCAAGCCTATTTCCAATATTAACGATAAACGGCTCAAAGGTCGGGGCTTGAATGACGACTTGGTCCTCTAATTTTCTCACTGCTGTATTTAATATCGAATTAATTTCTCGGTCCAATCGTTCCAATTCCACCTGTAAAAAGCTTTGGATTTCTATCATTTCTTTTCGAACCTGTAATGGCAATAAATGTGATTGGATAAAACCAACACACTCATCCTTACTTGCCCAACGATTTGATTGTAACACTTGCACACTTAGTTCCTGATGGATTGTATCCGTTGCTGTTTCCACAAGCTGCTCAAACTTAGGAATGAGTTTGGTAAATGTTGTTTTTATTTTTTCATAGATGACTTGTTCACTTTGTAAAAATTCATTCAAACTAGCTTGTAATTCTTCTAATTCCTGTTCACTTGCTTTTGCCATCGCCAAATCTCGTTCGAGGGTTGATTTCATAGCAAGGAGTAAATCTTTTTGATATTCCTCAAAGGCATTCCCTAATGCTTCCTCCCGCTCAGGAGAAAGCAGCTCTTCGGTTAAATCATGCCAAAGCTCATTTGCTTCTGGTAAAACTCCCTCTGCTACCGTAGGAACAATATAGCAATTTAGTTTCCGATGCAAGCTGTCCTCTGCATGTTGAATAATCTCCTGAATCCGCGCATCCGATTTTCCAATTCCCTCTGGAACACGATTGACAACTAAGTAAAATGGTGTTTCTTCCCCAATTACTTGTTCAATAAATTTCATAAAGTCATGATCATTCTCTTTAAATCCTACCCGATAAGATACCACATAAATCAATACATCGCTATTTGGGATAAAGTCCTTCAAAATTTCTTCATGTTCATCATGTAAAGAGCCATATCCCGGTGTATCAAACAAGCGTAAGTTTTTCAACCCATTGGTAAATGCAGGAATCACCATACGTAACCGGGCTAAATCCTTGTCCGGTTGTTTGGATAAATTCGTAAATAACGGTTTGTCTATTTCCTCTAGTGTTGCATCTTTATTTACAGCAAAAAACGAATACCCTTCCTGTAAAGGACTATCCATAATCTCGATTACAGTTCCAGTTGTTGGACGAGCACTTGTTATTAATATCGGTTGTTTCAATAAGCCATTAATAATCGATGACTTCCCACTGCTTGTCTCCCCTAGCATGGTGACAAAGTTCTCTGGTTGGTGAATCCGTTCATTTAAAAAGCGATAAAGCACCTTATGCTCATCCCGATCCATTTCCTCCACTAGACTACCGATGGACTGCATTCGTTCCCTTAACTTATGAAAGTCTGCCATGTAATTCCTCCTCGAACCGCACAACCTTTTGGTAATCCTTCGTTAACTGAGCTTTTTTCGCCTCGATATTTTGTCCATGCTCTTTTATC
>JAPSLU010000240.1 GCA_031180405.1 Bacillus sp. (in: firmicutes)
CCTGGGGGGAGATGCAGAAAAACGGTTATGTGGACGGCAGCCGGCCAGGGGCGCCGGTCACACGGGAGGAACAAGTGGTTATGATGTACCGATTGCGGAAGAACTTCCTTAAATTGATCGGCGGCAATACCGCCCGGATCGAGGAGCTGGAGAAGCAGCTTCAGGCAATTGAATCTGAAATATAGATTTACAAAATGTCCCAAATGGAATATAATAACATCAAAACCGAGGGCATCGGTAAGAAGAACCTCGCTGGCTTAGGCTGGCGGGGTTCTTTTTTGTTTTGGGGACTGATACAATACAAACATATGTTCTTTTTTCGATATGAGGAGGGCACTATAAATGTCAAAATTAGATGGTAACGGTCTTTGGGAGTTCAGTCGTATGATGCTACCAGATCATAGGGAAGCCATAATTCGGCTGCAGCTCAAAGAGGGTAGGAAAGATCGGCCAACGCTGGATCCACAGGAAATGGAATTGATTGAGCAAGCACTGGCCGAGTCGTTTCATGAGCACCGTCCCATTACAATAAGGCTGTTTGACGAGTATGAAGATATGGAGGTAACAGGTATTGTCGTGCTAATCAACACATTCAGACGGGAAATCAAATTGTCTATCGCTGAAGGTGACTGGCATTGGATTAAGATCGATGAGATTGTTTCTGTAAGTTGAAATTCCACAGTAAGAGTGGAGTGCTGCCTATTACATAAAATATTCACAGAGGGCCTGATTGGTCATATTCTTGATGCGTACTCTTCGATCTAGGGGTGCATCTTAATAATTGTATTGCATAATTTAACAATTCATATTAATATAGCGAAGGGACATCCCCTCCATTTATTAGTCCTAGGCAGTGCGTGGTATGAGCTGGTTAGGAAACGGTGTCAGCCAAGGTACGCTAGTCACCGAGAAATGGAGGTAGCATATGAAATGCACTCATGCATGTCAGAAGGTAGCTGACATTCGCAAAGGTGAAGCGGTTTTCCGCTGTAAGCTTTGTGGATGCACCTATCGCGCTAAAACCTCGGCGTAAAAACTGAGGGGAGGGTTTGTCCCTTCAGTTTGATATTTCAGCCCATTGCAATACGGATAATTTAATGTTATATTGTTCATACTACCTATATGAGTGCGTTTCACGTGCTATCTCAAAAAGAATTTGCTTTGAAAAAAGCCTCGGATGCACCTACATCCGTGGCTTTTTTCAAAGTTGAATTGTTTAAAATAAGTGACGGAGATGGGTTGCTAAGGACTGAAACCCGCATAAATCCAGGTATATTTGTAAGTTGTGATTTAAACATGAAAGGGAGGTTGCTCTTCATGGCCAGAGTACGTGTTAATCCAGATATCTTATTATGGGCAGCCGATCGTTCGGGAAAAAGCGAAGTTATTCATGGTGACTTCCCGAATTGGTTAAAATGGATTAACAATGAGAGTCAACCAACACTGAAACAACTTGAAAAACTTGCAAAGGTCACCTCAACTCCTCTTGGTTATTTTTTGCTTCAAAAACCACCTTTAGAAAAATTGTCGATTCCCCATTATCGCACCATTGATGATTCTCATATAAGTGGTCCAAGTCCAGATCTGTTGGAAACGGTACAAACATTAACAAGAAGACAAGATTGGATTCGTGACTCACTGATTGAACAAGGATTAGAACCATTACACTTCATTGGAGCAGCAAAGACATCACATAATCCAAAAGATGTAGCCAAAAATATAAGAAAAGAACTAGGATTAGAAGATGGTTGGGCTGGAAAGTGTCGGACGTGGGAAGACGCGTTTCGTATGCTCCTCGATAAAGTTGAAAACCTGAGAATTTTTGTTGTTGTTAATGGAGTTGTTGGAAATAATACACATAGGAAGTTGAATGTTAAAGAGTTTAGAGGCTTTGTGCTTGTCGATAATTATGCTCCCTTTATTTTCATTAATGGGGCTGATGGAAAAGCTGCGCAGATGTTTACACTTGCTCATGAGCTAGCACATATATGGTATGGGGTGAGTGCGGCTTTTGATTTGCAGTCACTACAACCGGCCGATAATGATATTGAAGAAGCTTGTAATTTTGTTGCTGCAGAATTTCTTGTACCTGAACTGGAATTGCGAGAGTTTTGGAAACACATTAAATCTGATGGAGAACGTTTTCAGTTGATTTCTCGGAGGTTTAAAGTAAGTGAAATTGTGGCTGCTCGTAGAGCATTAGATTTGAATCTGATAAACAGAGATGAATTCCTGGATTTCTATCAAAATAGATTTGTAAATCTACTTCAGTCCAATCAGAACTCTAGTGGCGGAAATTTTTATAACACACAAGCATTTAGAATTAGCCGTCGGTTTGCTGAGGCTGTAATAAGATCGACTATTGAGGGTAAACTTATGTACCGGGAAGCGTATCAACTAACAGGACTACGAGGCAAAACTTTCTCAGAGTTTGCGGCACGTCTTGGTTTTGGAGGAGACGTATGAGTACCATGACAAAATATCTAGTAGATGCTAACATTCTTGTTGAAGCATATAAGAGGTATTACTCGTTTGATATTGCTCCCTCCTTCTGGCAGGCCTTAAAGGTAAAAGCAGATGCAGGCGTGGTAGTAAGTGTTGATCGTATACAACAAGAAATAAATAGTTATGGTGAAGACGATCAACTTAAAACTTGGGTAAACACCGAGATCAACAGTTGCTTTGTAACAACTGATGACGATGATGTAATTGAAGCGTACCGAGAAGTGATAGAATGGGCACAAGATCAAGAACAGTTCACTGGAGCGGCTAAATCCGAGTTTGCAACAGTGGGTGATAGTTGGTTAATAGCATGTGCAAAAGCCCACCAGTATGTTTTAGTAACTCATGAAACATACAACGCTGAAATCAGAAAGAGAATTCCTATCCCAAATGTTTGTCGAGCTCTTAATATACCTTATATTAATACATTTAACATGCTTAGGAACTTAGGTGTAAAACTTGGCTAGAACTTCTTCGAAAACAGTATTATATAACTAGTGAGAAAAAAGCCCCGTCAAACGTAGCGGAGCTTTTTTTATTTCCTATAGGATGCTGACAGGGTTTTTAAAAGTGTCAGTTCGCCTCCATACATATTGTGAGAGAGCACCTAGTGAGGTGCTCTTTTTAATTTCATGGGAAGTTCTCAGGGGGACTTTCTGAAATTCATGCTTTATTCATGAAAATATTTTTGGGTTTGAAACATAAGTCTCTTATGCAAGACATACCGCATATACGCATTAGCGTACCACAAAATATATTAAATTGTGTTACGCTAGCCGTATTGTTTAAAAGTCTAAGCACAGTGGAAGGAGAATCCCATGCCAAGCTTTCTGGAATCCCTATATTACGGACAGTTGAATCCTGTAGAGAAGGCTGTTTCCACCGACCCTCAGTATCGCCAATTGAGTCGGCAAATATCCGAGTCTATGGATGCCTGGAAGAAGAGGCTTTCTGACGATGAGTTTCATGAGCTCGAGGACCTGATAGATTTATATCGACAAGTCCAAGGGTTGGAAATGGCGGCTTCTTTTACTGATGGTTTTAGGCTGGGAGCGACGATGATGATTGAGGTGTATTCTGAGTGATGGGATCAGTAAGAACAATCATAGAACTGCCGTAAAGACACGAACCGTGTCTTTTTTAATACCTTAAAATACTGACTATTAGCCTTTATCTCCGATATCACAAAATACAAATTTCACACGCATACACCTCCTCATAAGATATCTTCCCTCTAAATGTCCTCCCTGATGAAGGAATATTCCCCCAGTTTATAGAAATCTCTGTATATAACATTGACTACACATACAAAAGAGGCTGCTATGGACCAAGAGAGATTTATGATGATTGTTAAAGGTGATGACAAAACACAGGATATATCTTCATACGAAAAAGATCACGAGAACAATCCTGAACAACTAAAGCGAGATAAGAAAAAAGAAGATATTTTTATAAAATTTGGGATGAAATTAGAAAGGTTCCGTACCAACGAGAGCGGGGAAGAACAGAGGATTAGGGAGCTGTTAAGCTCTATGCTGTATAAGGTGGAATGAACTAAGTAGAGGTAATCATCACCGATTTTATTTTATTAGTTACAGGTTTACCTTTTAATGTTCGACCCCCCTCGCCTCCATACATACAATTTTAAATCCACAACCGACTAAGGCTGTGGATTTTTGCTTTTGCGACACTTGCAGCTTTACAATAAGTCACGCCTTAAAGCTATATCCTTTTATACAGAGATAATAGTTCTATCTTATTGTATGGATAGTGACCCATAAAGCCTTTCAATATAATGAGGACAACAAGTAACCAACCATTTCCATGATACTCGGAATGATCAAGCCAACATCCTCCCTGTCTGGAGGACAACGCCGTAGATTAGCTTTCGCCCAGAGTTTCCACCAGTTTTATACCGATACTTTGTTACCCAGATGACATGGTATTTGATCTCATAGATCATATGGCTTTTTTGGTATTCTTCCATACTCTCGCTTCTTTAGTGAAAGTGTTTCTGAAGGCTAAAGGCGGTGGATTTAGACCACGCCCTTGGAAATTGAAAAATTTAAATTTATTGTTGATATCATCTTGCAATGGAATATAATAGATTTATAGATGATTATGTTGTATTTTGATATTAAAGGTAATTTAAATAATTTATTTGATTTGTTGTAAGAAACCGGAAGATAATATGTCATAAATTGTATATTAAACCGATAGATATGGTGTTGTTGCAGAAGGAGAAATCATTGATTTTTATAAGATGGTTGTATGATGTGAGCTAAGAGAGTGAGAGTGTATAAGGGGCATGAAAGGGGGGAATTGTCCAAACTATGAACCGTATATACCCACGGATTTAAAGGATTTCGTAAGAAATCAGGTAAGTAATAATCCAAGTGTGGCATTTGATTTTTTCAGAAAAAAGAATATGTAACAAAGACCTATCAAGAGTTTCAAGATGACATTATTAATTGAGGCTCTTTTTTTTATACCAATGTTTTGATAAATAGCAAGATTGCCGTCATTGGCGAAAATAGTTATGAATGGATTGAGGCAAGATCAAGACGTTGCATCCATTGTAATAAAGATAATGTCGTAGCATAAAACATAATTTTTTGGGAGGTAAAACATGAAATCTTTTACAAAATTAGTATTAGAGGATGGAGTTAATATAACACTCGACCAATTACTTGGAAATTATGCTAATGAGAAATCAAGGGGAGTTTACTTTACTCAATCCGATGGCTCTGATTTGTTTGAGTCTTATGAAAGTCTTTATTTTAATGCCAAATGCATCTTAGGGGCACTACAAAAGCAGGGATTTCAGAAGGGCTCTTATATTATCTTTCAGACAAACAATAATCTATTCTTTATAAGGTTGTTTTGGGGTTGTATTTTAGGAGGCATGATACCCGTCCCTCTGTCTATACCGCTAATTGCATCGCCTGACACTGAAGCCTTCAAAAAGTTAGTGAAAGTAAGCGAGCAGTTGTCGAATGCGTGGATAATTACTGATGAAAGAAATTTAAATACGTTTAGAGAAAGTTATGAAGCCATTAATTTGAAATATTTAGAGTATGAAACCTTAGCAAGTAATATGGAAGAGGGGCAATGCGTTGCAGTAGATTGTCAGGACTTAGCGTATATACAATATTCGTCTGGCAGCACAGGTAACCCTAAAGGAGTAAAATTAACACATGAAAATCTAGTTTATAATTTGGCACAGATAGTAGATCGTATGAAATTAGACAAAAATGATGTCATGGCTAGTTGGCTACCATTGACACATGATATGGGCTTGATCGGTTATCATTTAACTCCGATATTTGCGGGTATATCTCATTCCCTTCTAAATTCCGGTACATTTTTAAAGAAATCTTGGCTATATCTTCAAAAATGTGCGCAATTAAAAGCAACGGTGCTTGTAAGTCCAAATTTTGGATTAGACTGGATGATGAAGACTGTAAAGGATTCACATTTAGAACATATTGATTTATCTAGTGTGCGAAACATAATGTGTGGTGCAGAACCCATATCAATGGATACCATTAGACGATTTTATGAAAAATTTTCGTCTTCTGGCTTGCGTGAAAATACGATCCATCAAGTCTATGGTATGGCAGAAGCTAGTTTGGCTGTTACTATTCCTGAAGAAGGACATAATCGAAGTGTATGTATTAACCGTCATAAAGCTCGTATTGGACAAGAAGTGGAAGATTTAGAAACGAAGGAGCCAAATGCAGCAGAGTTTGCCATAGTAGGAGAACCATTACATGAATTAGAAATATTGATTGTAGATGATGAAGATCACATCTTAAAGGAAAATTACATAGGCAATATCGTGATCAAAGGGAAAAATGTATTTGAGGGATATATGAATCATGATAGTTCCCCTTTTAGTGAGCAGGGCTTCTTCCATACAGGAGATTTAGGGTTTTTACGCAATGGAGAACTAATTGTAATGGGTAGAAAGAAGGATATTCTGTTTGTAAATGGTCAGAATTATTATGCTAGTGATATAGAAAATATGTTAACATTGGCGATCCCACAATTGTCTCAAGTCGTTGTGTGTGGTGTACGCAATCCGTCATCTATCAGGGATGAAATTATAGTATTTGTACATAATCGACAAGATGCTAAGGTATTTTTGCCGCTTGCCCATCAAGTGCAGAATATGGTATTAGAACGGGTTGGAATAGCTGCAGATTATGTAATTCCAATAAAAACGATACCGAAAACAACAAGTGGAAAGGTCCAACGATATCTTTTAATAGAGCGATTTGAGAATCATGAGTTTGATGATGTTATCGCAATAGCTCCATATTCTTATCAGAGTATCAAGGAATCCGCAAAGAAGCCAGCATGGAACAAAGCGGAGATTGAAAATCAAATCGTTGAAATTGCAAAAGAAGTATTCTCTATCCCTTCTTTGAAAGTAGACGA
>JAPSLU010000241.1 GCA_031180405.1 Bacillus sp. (in: firmicutes)
TAATAAAAAATAAACCCGACAAATTTTGCGAGTTTCTTCCTATAATATATTTAGTTTGGCTCAATTGCCATGATATTTTCCAACTGCTTCATTGTAAGCTTTTGCAGCTAACAATTCATCATCAAAGAAACCGAGTTTGATTTATTTGCGAAAGTTCTTCATAGTCAGAGTCATCAACAAATGCATAGTCAATAATCTCTCCATAATTATAAAAAATGCTTTTGCCTGATGCGAAACCTATAATTTTTCCTGCATAATTAATTGCAATATAGATAATGGGGTTCATTTTCATTATTTAAAAAGTGAAGCCACCTTTGTTCTGCCTCTTCATACGATAATCTGTCCAAATAATCGTCTGGTACTAAACCTTGATAAGTAGTCCTCCAACTATCAACGTAAACTCTCGCTATGGCTTTTATATCTTCTTCACTTGATTTTTTTATCTTCAAACTAAACACCTCTAATAGTATGTAATGGAATTTATTGTTCCATACTTATTGAATTATTCTGCTCCTTTAGCACAAGAAGCAATTGCCCTTAATGAGTAATCGCACCCGTTCGTTCTATAAATTATTAATGACCTTGCAACTTCCAACATTTTATTTCATGATAATGTTTTTAAAATTTCTGCTGGAGATTACTGATGTATGCAAAATACTGCTGGTCTATTGATTCTGCTACTGAAAATTTTTAGTGAGGAATGGAGTCACGGAACATGAAATTTATGGGAATAATAAACTCCATTATCAATTGAAAAAAAGGACTTCGAATAAGAAAAACATAGGAAGATTTAAGTCTTCCTATGTTTTCATTCATATTATTTATCTGTTAGTTTTTGCTTCTTTTTCAGGTACTCCGTACGTATTTTTTCAAGATGCTGCTTTTTATCAAATTTGGGGGGCGTCTGTTTTTCATGAAACTTTGTCACAGCAACCTGACCTTTGGTATCCAATTGATATTTTCCCATTTTGTTCACCTACTTTTCTTGTCTTTAAAGAGAATCTATTCAACAAATATAATATACCTTATTTTACTGAAGTAAACCTTATTACTTTATTAGTGTACCGCTAACTTTACTTTAAGTACATTCTTTCACAAAGTCGGCTTAAAATGAAGACCTTTGCTGCTTTTGAGTAGAATAAGCAATAACATTATCAAGATGATAACCAAAGAAAAAAGTACTGATCTTTGCTAACAAGTCAGTACTGCTCTTAAAATCATTTTTTGGTTTTTGATCTTTTCTTTGGAGGCATTACATCCAATTGTATTAAATTGAATTGCCAACCATTTTCGCTTCTTCAACAACTACTTTTTGCAAATTTATTAGCGCTAAAGCTTAGCATCCAAAAGAACTCCTCTTTTAGGCAATACATTCATCTGCTGAACCAATAGTTCAGCCCTCTGATTCATTTTCTGTACCTACAGTTAAGGATAATATCTTTGGTAGAATTATTTGCATATGTTAAACAAGACTGTATGGATGGAATACCATACAGTCTTACAAAAGCTATGTCCCCTTTAAGAGAAATAAGGAAACTGGCAAATTCATCACCGTATCGCCAAGTAAAGCTCAATGGTGTTTTTTTTCTTAACATTACTGCCAAACAGCTAGTAGCCCAGATATCAGTATTCTTTCCAACTATTTAAGAAGAACTTCATTCTCAAGCAACGGAGTTTCTACCTCTACACCTAAATTGTATAATAGTTTAGCGATTGTTTTCATCGCGCTTTGAGGATTAATTTTTGTTTCGATATAGTACGTTTCTCCCGTTATTATTGATTCGTATGTATGGATGGAGGCGAATTTTTTTCTGTTTTTATGAACTGGTTGGAACGCGATTGCATAACGGTTTCCTCTGTTTCCGCCTCCAAGAATAAAGCCTTCTTCTACAAGCTGACGAAGTGGGAGATTCTGCTCTTCAATCCACAGTAAGATCTTCTTCCAAATTTCAGGAACAGAATGACCATTAATTACGGTTTCTTCACCCTTATCTTTAATGATTATATAGATTTCGTCCCATTTTTTATAGACGTTTCTTTGGAATGGTGTTGAGAAATCCCAAATTTCTTCTACATCGTCTTCTTCGTTAAGGATCCATTTAATCGTTCTAAATACTTCACCGTAGGTTTCGGTGACGACTGTGTTTACATAGTTTCTTTCTTCACTATCCTCTTCATTTGAAATTAGGGTAATGGCTTTAAATACATCTTCAAAGCGATCGTATATGGAACGAACTAAGGTGCGCTCTTCTTCGATTGTTGCTAATTTTTCACGTTTTCCTTTATAAGGCATACGTAACGCATCTATATACTGCTGAATGATAGGTTTAGCGTAAATACTTAAATCAGGGTTTTCCATACATGGCATTAGTACAATATCTACTAATTGCATATTTGTTACATTGATTTATGTCAACTCTTGCATATACCTTTTGCTCAACTGCAAGGATTAATCTTTTTTCCTCTTGAGGATTCTTTTCATTTTTGACATTCACTTTGAAAAAGACATCTAGTCTTCCTTTTTCATCATTTTTATCTGTTTCTTCGATTGTTTCCTGTTCAGCAATATTCAATTTATTAATATCCTTCTCGGCAATAACCTCAGGATTTCTGAATTGATTCACATTTAGCATCGCTATATCGGTAATATCGTCAATATCCTCTTCAGCAGATTCAGCAACAGCCATTAAAAATCGCTGAAACGGATAATAGCCTAGCATATGTCTTTCTGTTGGATCCAAAAGCCAATTTAAAAACCTTGAATGCCATGTTTCTAAATGAGTAGCCCCAACAACATGGAAAACATTCGGACGATCAATTAGGAATTTTAAGGCGACAAAGTCTTTGTCCATCGTTAATTCATAAAGCATTCTTTTTAGTGATTTCAATTTTCATTCCTCCAATTTTGGATTATTAAAAGATTAACAAGTTTACATAACATTATTCTTGTAACTTATTGTATTTGTACATATATCAAAAATCCTCTTGAGTTGGACTTCTTAATATTCTTAATTATAAACAACATGGTATACCAACTTTGCCACACCCTATTTTCTATATGCAGTGACCATTTTCTCAATTTCTTCATTTATTTCTTCTACTAATTGTGGAGGAGATAGTACTTTTACATAACTTCCCCACCCAAGGATCCATCCTTTTAATCCAATGCTTTGTTTTGCTTTTGCCTTTAGAATGAATGTATTGTTTTCACCTTTTCGGAGATCAGCATCGATGCCAAATTTATCAATCACACCATTTAAGACAGCTTGATTTAATGTGAATTGTAAGGTAATCCATTGATCTTCTCCACCGAACATGTGAAAAGAATGATGGACATATGTGCTGATATCTGGTTTTTTTTTCACAAAGCGGTTTTCGGTAATAATGACGTTGCGCATTCGATCTAACCGATAATTTCGGGGATTTTTTTCAGGGCTTTGATCGACATCTTCACCAATTAAATAATAAAAATCAGACTCCCAAATTAATGCAAATGGTTTAATTTGATAGTTCTTCGCATTGTGGCGTAATTGAAATTCTTTATGGATATCAAAGTCTCCATATTGAAACGTAATCATTTTATTTTCTGAAATGGCTTTATGAATTTTATCAATATGTAATTTAATTAATTGATAGTCGTGGTTAATGGATTGGTGGTACACAATCGGGTCTGGAAGTGTTTTGGCTACATGCTTACTCGTTAGCTTCTTTACGTTATTCACAATATTCTTTTTCTCTTCTTCTGTAATAAAACGTGCTGATAAAATGGGGTCAATCAGTAATCGAAGTTGATAGCTTTCGAATAACCGGTCTTGATGGCTATAATAGATCTCTCCATATTTTTCAACGTTTTCAATAATATCAAAGTCAGTTGCTCGCAATGTTTGGATATATCTTTTTACCGTTTTGGCATCAGCTGTACATTCTGGGATTTCGATTTTGAGCTTTTCAACTAATTCTTTGATGGATAACTGATGGTTTTCGTCCGTATCACGAAGAAAGATTTCTTTTAAAGCTAGTAATCTCCTACCTGTTTTTGCTTCACTCACTGTGTATCACTCCTATACCAAGAAGGAATTGCGCGTACCTGCTACCTACAGGTACGCACTGTTTACCTCGTTGTTTTCAGTTGCTCACTAATAAAGAAAAGCTCAGTTTGTTTTACTTTTTCACCTGTCATCTCTTCCCAGGCATTTTTATAAAATAAGAGTTGATCATGGTAATAGGCTCTTAAATGAGCAAAATCTGCTGTTTCGACTGGATTGTCTGTTTTATAATCAACTATGACCCATTCACCATTTATTTTATAGATCAAGTCAATGATTCCTTTTACTTTATAAGGGTGCTTTTCTGCATCTGCTGACTGTATGAGCTTGTATAATGGATTATCCCATACCACTTGAAGCATGAATGGTACCTCTGCTAGCACCTCGTCAGCGATTTGTAAGTCCGCCCAAATTGAAGAACGTTTAAAAACGTCTACGATTTGGTGTATTTCTTCTTCTTTGTCGGCCGGTAACTTATATTTCTTAAGTAAAAAAGAAATATAGTTTTTCACTTCTTGACCTTTTACTACTTTTTCAAGTACAGAATGAACAATGGTTCCCCAGTCTTTCCCTCCACCAGCTTCTCTTTCAATTGAAACAACGTTTGAATAGTCTTTATCTTTCGTTGGTGACCAATAGTCAAATGTTTTTTGTTTCCTATTCTCAAGCCACCTTGACATTGCTACGGTTTTTTCTTGGTATTCTTGCATCGAAATTTCCACTAGTTCATCATTTGATTCTTGAATCTTCTCCTCGTGAATGACCATTTCTTCAATATTAGTTATTTCAAACAATGTATTCCAAGGATTTTTCTTGTCATTTTTTGCACTTGAACTTATTACAATTGCTTTTTCAGCGCGTGTTGCTGCTACATAAAGAATACGAAGCTCTTCTTCTACTAAATATCGCAGTTCCTCTTGTTTAAAGATATCCCAATCAATTGGTAAAGCTAGCTCTTTTGTTTGAAAGCCATTCCTGCTGGTAAAGGAAAAATATCCTTTAGAAGCATCATCTTCTCGTTTTATATGTTGCGATAAAAAGGATTCGGGTGAAACGAGTTTTGCTGGATGGGCTAAAAATACGATCGGCGCTTCTAATCCTTTCGCTTTATGGACATTCATCACTCTTACACTATCAGCATCTTCTTCAATATTAAGAACGGTTGTTTTTTTATAAATGCTTTCAATGAGTAGCTGACATATTCGATTATACGTTGATGTACCTGATGACTCATGCGAACGAATATGTTCAATCACCTGCACTAAGCTTTTGTAAGCTCGTTTGTTTCGACCATTTTCAATTAATAACGGATAAAACCCAGCATCCTCAATTATTTTTTCTATTGCAATTGTTGGTGAAAACGTACGAACCCATTTTTGATAAGTGCTTAACTTAGCCAAGGCACCTTTAAACTTTTCCTTCATTGTTTCAGACAAACTTTCAGGTACTTCACTATAAATAGAGAAAATACCTCCGGCTATTTTCCATTGATATAATTCATTGTCACCAAATCCGAAGAATACTCCACGTAAAGTAGCGAGAAGGGCCACCGTATCTGTCGGATCAATAAAGGTTTGTAACAAGATACAGAGTTCTTGAAACTCCCTTGTTTCTCCAATGATGACCTCACCACTAATACAAACGGAGATCCCACTGTCTTCTAATGCCTGTGCATATGTTGCAATTCCGTCATTGTATCTTGTTAACACCATGAAATCCCGTGGCGTATATCCTTGTTGAAGCAATGACGAGATTGCCCGAGTAATATTGCGAGCATCTTCTTCAACGACTTCTTCTTTCTTCGAAAAATCTGATGAAACGGTTAAGGATTTAATACCTGAAAGTCCTTTCCCTTCTTCTTTGTGGAATGAATTCAATGGACGGTATGCAGCTTGATAGACTGTTTCTTGTTCAGGTAAGTGTTGCTGGAATACATGGTTCAATTTATTGGTAACTGTGTCTAACGTTCGAAAGTTCATCGTTAGTTGCAATATTTCGCCATTATGTTCTTCGATTAATTGCTTCACTCGATTGTAGGTGTCAATATCGGCTCGACGGAAGCGATAAATTGCTTGCTTTGGATCTCCCACCACAAACAATGATCCTATTTTCGGCGTACATTTTGTCCAAACCTTTTCATACAGATCTGTGCTTGTTAAATAAAACATCATTTCTGCTTGAATTGGATCTGTATCTTGAAATTCATCAACTAAAAGGTGAGTATATTTGTCTTGAAAATAGCCTCTTACTTCTGCATTTTCTTTTAGTAGATTTGTTGTATGTAACAACAAATCTTGAAAGTTTAATAATGATCGTTCATTTTTCAAGTTGTTATAAACGTTGATTGCTTCTTGTAAAAATGAAACGACTTTAGGATGACAATATTCTTTCCATTGTTGAACAAGAGGAGAAATAGTTGTTTCCACAAAATCTGTTATTTTTTCTTTATAAAATTTAGCATCTTCTTTTGAATGCCAACGATTAAGTGTTACGGTTAACTTTTTATTGAGCATTTCAAACAGACCCATGATGTCGCGATCTTTTGAGGAATCAATGAAACGCTGCTTTTGTAAAGCCGTAATGATGATTTTCTGTAAGGCATCATAGCCCTTAGATGGTTCTTCTTCCGGTATGGATCGAATGGCCTCTTTTACAATATTCATTAACGAAAGATACGCTGAATGTAAATCAGGTTTTTCTGTTTCAGCTGTTACCCATTCAACATCAGTATATTGCCTCATTTGACATAGACTCTCGTATAAGTCATCTACTTTTATATCAAGTTCAATTATTTCAGCAAGTAACGAAGATTGATCTGTTTGTACTTTTTGAAGAAATAATTGCCAAGCTTCTTCTAGTAACTGTAAATCTTCAGCTTCTTCTAGCTCTTT
>JAPSLU010000242.1 GCA_031180405.1 Bacillus sp. (in: firmicutes)
GGTGTTTTTAATACTTGTTCTTCAAAAAGAGAGTGTATATAGACGTTACTGTCATACATTTTCTTTGTATTGTTAAATGTATGAAGTAATTGGTCCCTCTCACCTTCTGTTAATATTTCGAGTTGTTCAATGGATTCTGTCTCATCTTGAGTTTTATTCAATATTTTGTTTTTTTCCATTAAGCTCTTCCCCTCCAAATATCAATTTCCGCACTCTTACTTAGTCTAAATATTGCTTATCTCCCTACTTCTTAGTGTTTTGATTTGATGGGTTTCCGAAATTCTATGTAACATAAATTTGGTATTATACTTCTACTTCTTCATTTGAATAGAGAAATAAGCAGTATCGGTAGATGTTGTTTCAGAGAAAACCGAGCACCATCTATTGATACTGCCTTTCCAGAAAGCACACGATTTTTTTCATGCCCAAAATTTTTATACTTATTAGTACTTCATTAGATTAATTCCTAGCTAAAAGTCCAACTTCGTAGATTAGTCGCTAGAATCGATACAATAAACTCACAATCTTGCTAAGTAATTACAAATATAACAATGAGAGTATGCGCACACAATTAAACCTGTGCTGTTTAAGTAGGTTATTAGTATCATCACGATCCGATAAAATTCATTAGTTGAGCAGTCTTGTTGAGAAATGGTTTCAATAAAGAAGGGGTGCTTACCGAAAGTTAAATTAACACGTTTTAATTACTGGCGGATATTAACTGAGGTACCATGCAGTTAAAATGTTCAACTATTACGTTCACCAAATTTCTACGAGTTTTTATAGTGACTATTCAAATAGCCGTCTGTAGCATTTATTAATTCATTGACCTCATACTCTAAGCACTCTAATCCAAACACTGGGATCATACTGTTAAACTTCTCATAGAGGTGCTCTACTCTCTCTGACGTCAAACACAAAGTCCCAAGGGTACCATTATTTCTATTAGTGTAATATACAATTTGATCTTTACTAGCTGGCACATTTCCTTGTTTGAAAATTGGTACTTCAATTGCTATTTGTGTATTAAAATAAGGATAATTTTGTTTTAAATATGCCTTTTTAATTAATACTTCATAAGGATTTATTTGACTAGACATATTCACTAGTCTTGTTGCACCAGAAAACCGTGGATTTACTTCTAATATGTAAATATCACCACTATCCGATAATATGATGTCGATATCTACATAACCCTGAATATTTAATGTTTCACATACCTTCCTTGCACACTCTTGAATCTGTTTCTCTACAACTTCACTAACTGGTGCAGGACATATTCTTATTTTAGAAAGTGGGTGCGTTGCTTCTAAATCAGTTCTTCCCTTATAAACCAACGGATAAAAAAAGTAGTCTTTATCCCATACAACCATATCAACTGAAAACTCGACTCCAGATATGTGTTCTTCAATTAATGCTGGATATTCTATCTGATCTAATAATAAGACTAACTTTTCTTGGTCTCTTACAACATTTTGCATATACCCCGACCATCCATTTAGTCTTTTAATAACTACAGGAAATTTCATATCTATTGCATTTATAGATTGTTTGTTTTCGGCATAAATCCATTTTGGATTTCTGATGTTCTCTCTATCAAATAGTTCTTTTGCTAGATGTTTATTATTACAATTCATAATCGTTTCTTGACTCGGGCCAATATAGAGAATTTTACTACTAAAAATCCCCCCTAATTTTGCATCATTTAATATTAAATTATCGTTCCCTGATGTTGTCATAAAAAACAAGGGGTTCCACTCACTAATAACTTTCATTACAGCTGATTCTGATTGTAGTTCATTTGGATTTAAATAATGCTTTGGCGACGGTACTAAGCTTGTAATATCATCGCCGCCAATATATGCCATGCCAATTTGGGTTTTAGAAAATGCCTCAGTGATTAAATCCCATCGGTCACTTTTTGTTACAATACCTACCATGTTGTAGCCTCCCGATTTAAGATCTCACTTTGTACACATCCTAGACGAAAAACTTTAAATCCAGCATTTTGCCATTGGCCTACATTCAGTTTTCCTGTGCAATCAAAAATCATTCTAGATTCAGTTCTTTGGATAATACTTTCAGGATTTAAGTCAATAAAATCCTTATGTCCAACTAAAAACACAATTAACGAACTCTCTTGTATTGCTTCAGTAAGTTCATATTTTAATCTTGGGAAATCCCCTTTTAAGTAAGGGTCATAAACACTATACTCAATTTCATCGTCAATCAAAAATTTGATAATTTCTTCCGTAGGCGAAGGTCCCTGTTCATCAGAATTAGCTTTATAAGTTGCACCAAGTAGAGATATTGAGTTAAGATTAAACTCCTTAACTATGCTTCTAATATCCCTCGTAACCTTTATGGGCATAGAATTATTTCTTGCTCTAGCATTACGTAATAGAGATGAGGTGTTAGCTGATACATTCTCAATCAAGAAAGTTGGGTTTGTTGGAATACAATTTCCCCCTACTCCCGTACCTGGACTCATTATATTTACAGTTTGATTTTGATTTGCTAGATTAATTGCAAGCCATGGATCTACCCCTAATTCCTCGCATACTAGTAATAATTCATTAGCAATTGCAATTGAAATATCTCTATACGTGCTCTCCATTGACTTTACAACTTCAGCTGTTTTCGCATCTGTTTCATCTATTCTTCCTTTATTTATAAATTGATAGATCTCTTTTACCTTTTTAGTAGAAGTAGTACCTACGCCACCAATAATCTTGTGACTCAATGTCAAATCTGAATAGTATGGTTCTACTTTTCTTGGAACATTAGCAAGATAAAAATCAACATCTGCCACTAAACCTGTCTGCTCAAGAATAGGCTTAACAACGTTCATTGTTGTTCCTGGTGGAAGACTAGTCTCAAGAATGATTGTGTCCCCTTTTTTTAGCAGGGCTTTAATCCTCTCAATACAAACCAATACAAAGTTAACTTTTTCATCATAATCTAAACTTGGCGCTGTAATTATATACACATCAGAGGCTTCTAATTTATCGCAAAAAATGACCTCTCTTTCACGATAAATTCTGTCTAGTTCCAGATCATCTATTTTCATTTCTTTATTATTAAGACTATTTATTAAGGCACTGTCAAAATCTACACCTCTGACTACATTACCTCCTGCTGAAAAAAGAATCGTATTGGCAATCCCATATCCACCCATACCAATAACTTGAATATTCAACTTAATCTTCCCTCCATTTATTATGTTCTATATATTTGCGGATTACGAAATTTTCCCCAAAAATAGGTAATTACTCATAATGTCATTTACTAATTTCACAGTACTTTCATGCTTATCCCATTTCTACGAAATACATATCGTTCATAAATCTTTTCTTCGTCCAATATAAAGACCTCAAAATATAATTTTAAACGATTCGCTGCAACCTTGTGTCACGAAATTACATTCAATAGGTACTTTTTGGATAAATAGATATTTTCCCCCATAGTTAAGCATGATACATCATTAAAATCTTTTCTTCAATACAGAACCTTACAACTACAAAGAAGGTACTGAAAGCTTGTTATTACCCAATGCGAGAAAGAAACAGTTACACTAATCTGTTAAATTCCCAGAAATTAATTAGTTACTTTCTTAGGGCGTCTAGATCTATTTCTCAACGCGTTAGTTTACAATCTATTAACTAATTTAACATACAACTATCCGATAACACGTTAGTGTGAAGAAGATGAGCAGACATATTGGATTCTAAAAGTGAAAGATTCATTTCTTAGTTGCCCAATTTAAAAAAGGATACGCTGCTCTTTAAAATCTGAGCTTAAAGCAGCGTATCCTTTCCAAATTCATTTTATTTTGAAAGCGAATTTCCATATATGACTTATATCCATACCTTACAGCTGGACCTGTTTTTAAAATGCCCAGTTGCCTGCACGAACCACTGGTTCAACTGAGCCATCTGGCAATATCCCATCTACGTCCATTTCACCGGAGCCAATCATGAAATCAACGTGAATTAAGCTATCGTTTAGACCATATACATCAAGTTCATCCCTACTCATCTCTTTCCCCCCTTCAATGCAAGACGGATAGGCTTTTCCTAGTGCCAGATGAATGGAAGCATTCTCATCAAACAGAGTATAATAGAAGATAAGATTGGTATCTGAAATGGGGGAATGGTGAGGTACAAGGGCTACTTCCCCTAGATAATGAGATCCTTCGTCGGTCTCAATCAATCCTTTCAAAGACTCGTATCCTTTCTCCGCAGTAAAGTCAATAATCTTGCCATTATTAAATGTTAACTTGAAATTATCAATTATTTTTCCAGCAAAGCTTAATGGCTTTGTACTTGTGACTGTTCCGTTTGCACCGGTCTTAATTGGAGCTGTGAATACTTCCTCAGTTGGCATGTTAGAGATGAATTTTATCCCTTTTTGGTTGGTACTTGTCACACTATTCCAAACATGGTTTTGTGGTAGCTCCACCATAAGATCAGTGCCGGGTGCACGGAAATGCAATGCCTTATACTTTAGATCATTTAACCGAGCCGCCTTGCCATCAGAAACTTGCGCATGCTCTTTCCAGGCTTGAACTGGGTCTTCCATGTTAATCCGGGTTGCCGCAAAAATAGCTTCCCACAATGCTCCAATTCGACAATTCGACGGTTGCGATGGAAATACTTTATCCGCCCATGCCTGAGAAGGTACAGCGATTATTGACCAACTGATTCTATCTGACATGCAATAATTTTTAAAAACCTTCATAGCTTCTTGTTTTGCCCTGTTCGCATCTTTGATCCTCTTTGGATCAATTCCGTTCAGTAAATCCGGATCTCTTGCAACTACATTCAAGATCGCTGCGTCTGTGGTAGCTAATTCTTCCCACCACTTTGCTTTCCAAAACGGATATTCCTGAATAGCCTCATCTGGAGCCATCTCATATTGGAGTCGTGTGATCTGATCATCGATCCAATCAACATACACGATTTTTGCTCCAATTTCATAGGCACGTTTCACTATTTTCCTTACAAAATCCGCAGCTGTGATAGGTGCAGTAATCATCAACGTTTGCCCGGGCTGAACATTAACTCCAACCTCAACAGCAAGTGAAGCATATTTGAGCAGGTTTTCCTCAAAACTGTTCATGTCACCCCTCCTTATTGTTTTTTATCCCTTCATTTTTACGTCCCTATTTATGATTGTATAAACACTTTACTGTAAACGAATTAATTATACTCATGTTTCGTCCCTGGGTCCTACTATTACAAATCTTGCGTAAAACGTTGTAAGTTTTTGTCACAATTATAAATATTTCGCAGAAGAAACGCAAGAAATGTCGACCTTGAATCTATGCGACCCCATTTGGTATTATTATGTAGTAGATAACATTTTTTACAATGGACGGAGGCAAATGAATTGGTAGTTGAAGTTATTGGATTAGGTTATGTTGGATTACCAACAGCTGTGCTGCTTGCTTCTAATAATCATAGTGTAATCGGTATTGATGTAAATCCATTGTTATTGGAAAAAATAGAAAGTAGATCATTAGAAATTGAAGATGAAATATTAGATAAGATGTTTAAAGAAATCGAGAGTAACAACTTTATAGTGAATGATACCGTTCAACCAGCAGACTGTTTTATTGTAGCTGTACCTACACCTGTGAAAGACAAAAAGATGGATTTAAGATATTTAGAAAATGCGTGCTTGAACATTTCTAAAGTTTTGAAAAAGGGTGACCTAGTTATTATTGAATCAACAATATCACCAGGCACTACATCCGGGGTTATAAAGGAATGGTTGGAAACTTCAGGATTAAAAGCTGGTTGTGATTTTAGTTTAGCACATGTTCCTGAACGAGTTCAGCCTGGAAATTTGTATAAGGAACTTACAGAAAATGATAGGATTGTGGGGGGCATAGATTTAAATTCTTCAAATAAAGCTAAAGAAATATATGAGAGCTTTGTAAAAGGTAATATCCAGATTACAGACTCAGTTACAGCTGAAACTGTAAAAGTAATGGAAAATACATATCGAGATATAAACATTGCTATAGCTAATGAATTTTTGGTTGTGTGTGAAAAAATTGGTGTAAATCCTTGGAATGCTATAAACCTAGCTAATCACAATCCACGTGTTAATATCCTAAAGCCGGGTCCTGGTGTTGGGGGCCATTGTATACCGGTAGACCCATGGTTCTTGGTAGAGAAAGCTCCTGAAGAATCTTATTTAATTCAAGCTTCTCGCAGAAGAAATGATTCTATGCCAGAAAAAGTTGTTAAAGATATACGATTAATTTTAAATTCAATTAACGGAAAAAATGTTACTCTTTTAGGATGCACATATAAGGCAAATACTAGTGATGATAGAGAATCCCCTACTAAGAGTATTATTCAACATTTAGAAAACGATAAAGAATCTTATAAAGTTTATGATCCATATGTAAAAAGTAATTGGCTAAATTTAGTAACGTCTTTGGAGGATAGTTTAGTCAACAGTGACCTTATTGTCTTGCTCGTACCACACCAACAATTTATAGATATGAAGCCTTCTGAATTAAAAGCGCACACTTCGTGTAGAATAATTTTCGATTGTACTGGACAATTATCTGAAGAGCAATGGGTCCAGGAAGGGTTTGATTTAGTTAGAATAGGAGATTTAAAACAATTCATCAATTAATGTCCCAGCTAGTGATATGTCTTGCCTAAGAGTTTAATAGATCTAAAAAGACTCCTGAATTCATCAGGAGTCTCAGAGTGTAGAGAAAGTCCCCTTCCAAAAAGTAGGGGACTTTTTGCTTGATTTTAGGGGGTACAAATATGTCTCCCCACCCTCGTAAAACACGTTAGGAGCGATTCTAGAAGGTCA
>JAPSLU010000243.1 GCA_031180405.1 Bacillus sp. (in: firmicutes)
TTTGGGAGCAAGCTCCCTCAGATTCGCTCGACTTGCATGTATTAGGCACGCCGCCAGCGTTCGTCCTGAGCCAGGATCAAACTCTCCAATAAAGTGTTTGATGTAGCTCATAAGTTTTGTACTAATTAGTACGTTTTTTTGTTAATCGAAATTAACGTTGGCACGCTTGGTTTTGTTTAGTTTTCAAAGAACTTTTTTACACTTCATCAAGAAGCGACTTTAATATAATAACACGAAGTCTTTATTTTAGTCAACAACTTTTTTTGAGAAGTTTTTGTTAATGTTCTCCGTTTTTTTTGGAGACGAATAATAATATATCATCTCAACTATAACATGTCAACAAAAACTGAAGAAATAGAAACGGTTAGGAATGAAGGTATTCTCCACCTTCATTCCTAACCGCTCTTTGATGTGTTTTTTAACTAATGATAAACATTTTAATAATAATCAATGCTGTTAACCCCGGAATCCCCAATATCCCTGTAACGCTTGAGGTTATAAAGTTTATTGGTATATGCAAATCAATGCTTGTACCAAAGGCATTTACAAAGAACAATAATAGTGCTCCTATAATAACTTTTATAGAAAGTCGCCCTACCCATTGTAGTGGCCGAATAGGAGCTCCTACAAATAACAAAATTAATATTATTCCGCCTAAAACAGAAAAGACTAGTATAGGATCCATTAATTAAAACACTCCCCTCATCTCTTTAATAATAGAATATGAGGGGAGTGTAAAATTAGAACAAGCTCTCTGTAGTGTGTTTATATTTTACCTATTTTTATATTTCGTTTTTTTGCTTCTTTAAGTAAAAAGAAATATTTCGCCTCTGCAATCTTCAGATCATAGAGTACTTCCGGAGAGGGTTCAACACTTTTATCTACTAATTGTTTTTGCCGATTCCACTCTTTTTTCATCGTGAGTAAATTTTGAATTAGTTGTTGATCATATTGATTTCTTAACCAACCTTTTCGGCGAAAAAGCATGAAATATCCTCCTCTATAATTCTCTTCTTCCTTCCAAAGCTTTAGATAATGTAACCTCATCGGCATACTCTAAATCTCCACCCACTGGTAAACCATGTGCAATTCTAGTAATTTTTATACCAGTAGGTTTTAACAACCTAGAAATATACATTGCAGTGGCTTCTCCTTCAATATTAGGGTTTGTAGCTAAAATCACTTCTTGTATTAAATCATCTTGCAATCTTTTTAGAAGTTCAGGAATTTTTATATCCTCTGGGCCAATCCCTTCCATTGGTGAGATAGATCCATGTAATACATGGTATAACCCGTTATATTCTTTCATTTTTTCCATTGCAATGACATCCTTAGGATCTTGTACCACACAAACAACGCTCTTATCTCTTCGCTCATCATCACATATGTAACATGGATCTTGATCTGTTATATGTCCACAGACCGAACAATAGGTAAGATTTCTCTTTGCATTTACTAATGCCTTAGCAAAATCTAATACAACGTCTTCCTTCATATTTAAGACAAAAAAAGCCAGACGAACGGCCGTTTTCGGACCGATTCCTGGCAATTTCATAAAGCTATCAATTAGCTTTGATATTGGTTCAGGATAATGCATGATAATCCTCCTAGAACATTCCTGGTAAATTCATTCCTTTTGTAAACTGACCCATTGTTTCATTTGTCAGGTCGTCCATCTTTTTCAACGCATCATTTGTTGCAGCTAACACTAAATCTTGAAGCATTTCAATATCATCAGGATCAACTACTTCTTCTTTTATGTTTACTTCAAGTACTTCTTTTTGTCCATTTACAGTAACTGTTACCATACCACCACCGGCAGTACCTTCAACCGTTTTTTCTGCAAGGTCTTCCTGTGCTTTTGCCATATCCTTTTGCATTTTTTGCATTTGTTTCATCATCTTTTGCATATTTCCCATTCCGCCACGCATCATGATTCATTCCTCCAAATTCAATCTTTTATTTCAATTAATTCATTTCCAACTAACTTTCTTGCCTCAGCAATAATTGGGTCTTCTTCTCCATTTTGCTGATTTTGGTCATCATCCTTTTGGTCTTTCAAAAATTCTTTTCTTATTTTAACCCAATCATGTTCTGGAACGCCAACCATTTCCATAGTTTTACCGACAATCTCTTGTAAAATCATTTCTAGGTTGGTGCGTACATTATTGTTATTTTCCGCCACCATTTTACAATGAATCTCAAATTTAAACTTTAAGACAAAGGCATTATCTGAAGCAGCAACTGGCTCACTATCATTTAATAGTGCTGCGTGGGATACTTTATTCTGACGTCTAAGCATTTCTAAAAGTTCTGCCCATCGTCCCTTTATAACCTCTAAATCTTTTCTTGTTGCAACCTTTAGGATTTCTTGAATTCTACCTTCAGGTGTTTTATATCCACTTTTCATTGACCTTTGCTTAGGCTCACTTGAACCTGTAGTTCCCTGTTGTGGAGGAGCCGCAATCCCTTGTTGTTTCAGCTGATTTAACTCTGATTGTAAACCAGTTATTTTTTGCAGTAAAGACTGATATCCTTCTTGATCATATTGAGGAGTATTCGTCGTTAGTTGGCAAAGCTTTACAAGGGCAACTTCAAGTAAAATCCGCGGATGATTTGTCCACTTCATTTCCTGCTGACTCTTACTTAACGTATCAATCGTCTCATATATTTCTGCAGATGGTATCTCTTTAGATAATTGAATAAATTGATCATCTACCGAAACACGTTCTAGAACATCCTCTAGTGTTGGAGCAGTTTGATATAATAACATATCACGATAATAAAAAATAAAGTCCTCTATGAACCGACTCGGATCTTTCCCTTGGAACATTAGTTGATCCAATGCTTGCAGGGCAACCGTGACATCTTTTTGATGAATAGCTTGAGCTATCGTCCCAATAAATTCCTGAGAAACCGAACCTGTAATGAGCAATGCTTCATCTAGTGTTACTTGATCATCACTGTACGCAATAGCTTGATCAAGTAAGCTTAATGCATCACGCATACCACCATCAGCCGCTCTAGCAATAACATCTAAAGCTGCATCTTCCACATTGATCCCTTGATTATGTATAATTTCCTTCATTCTCCCTACAATAGAGGCAGCAGTAATTCTACGAAAATCAAACCGTTGACAGCGAGAGATAATCGTCAAAGGAATTTTATGAGGCTCTGTCGTAGCCAAAATAAAAATAACATGCTTTGGTGGCTCTTCAAGAGTTTTTAATAATGCATTAAAAGCTCCAATTGATAACATATGAACTTCATCAACAATATATACTTTATATTGCACGGCTGATGGGGCATATTTTACTTTGTCTCTTATGTCCCTTATTTCATCAACACCATTGTTAGATGCAGCATCTATTTCAATAACATCTGATATAGATCCATTCGTAATACCTTTACAAGCAGCACACTCATTACAAGGCTCAGCTACTGGGGCTTTTTCACAGTTTACTGTTTTTGCAAAGATCTTTGCTGCACTTGTTTTTCCTGTTCCACGTGGTCCAGAGAAAAGATAAGCATGTGAAAATTTATTTTGTAATAGGGCATTTTGTAAGGTTTTAGTGATATGTTCTTGACCAACCACATCATGAAATATCTGTGGTCGAAAAACACGATATAATGCTTGATAACCCACAAAAACGTCTCCCTTCAATTTCTTCTCTTATATTATAACAACCAACATTAGATTTACAAAGTTGTTTATATTAAAGCGCAAGAACAAAAGCGCGAGCGTCTTGATCTTCAGGCAATAAGACGCAATACCCTAGATGAGCTAGGTATCCCTTTTTTTAAAAAATGAGACTGCTGGAGCTGGATTCCGGACGCTTTCCACAGTTCAAAAATTTAACGAATTTCTAAGTAAATAAAAAACTCACCCATAAGAGAGTGAGTTTTAATATAAAATTAAATGCCGTGCACCTTCCGTCGATTAGCCACCATAGGCGTTACTTAAGCAGTTAGCTCGGCCCAGGCAACCCTGCGGCACATGAGAGCTTCCACTTAATGCTGCTTCCTTCCGGACCTGACATGGTTCATGGATTCCCATTGCGCAGGACCCAAGCGTCAACACCACTTACTTAAGGCAGCCCTACAGTGTGCTAACCTCTAGAAGGGATTCGGCCTCGCTAGAGCGGATTGCGAGTACAGGGCACCGCTACCTCCCCGCTTAGCACGGCAAAATTGATACCATATTTAGTTGCACCGTTAAGTACGACGCATTTATTAGTATATATCCTTATGAAATAAAATGCAACGTCTAGACTATGTAAGTTTTTGTCAGGAGTTTCTCTTTTGTTTTTTTCTTTCTCTTAACTCCCTAAAAAATAAGCTTAACATTTCACCGCACGCCTTTTCCTCAATCCCTTTTGTTATAGCAACCTGATGGTTAAATCTTTCTTCTTGCAAAAGATTCATCAATGTACCAGCACAACCTCCTTTAGGATCTGATGCCCCATAAACAACTCGACCGATCCTTGAAAGGACAATAGCCCCCGCACACATAGGACATGGCTCTAGCGTAACATATAATGTTGCATTTTCTAATCTCCAGGAACCAATTTTTTCACAAGCTTTATCTATTGCTAGTATTTCAGCATGAGCAATTGAACGCTGTTCCTTCTCTCGTAAATTATGAGCAGAGGAAATAACTGCTTCATCTAACACAATGACAGCACCAATCGGAACTTCTCCTATCTCTTTCGCCTTTCTTGCCTCTTCTAAAGCTAATTTCATATAATAATAATCATCCAAATTTCATTTATCCCCCTTATAGAAGTTACCTATTTGTTATATCCTAGTTTTAAAAGGAGAGGATAGCTTTCATGCAGACAACGACCAAACAGGCACTTCTCATTATAGATATGATTAATGATTTCAACTTTAAGCACGGAACTGTTTTAGCAGAACAAACAGAAGTAATTTCTCACAATATTCTTTCACTCAAAAACAAAATGAAAACGAACAATTGTCCAATTATTTATGTTAATGACCATTATAACCTATGGCAAGCCGACTTTAATAAAATTGCACAAAAGTGTAGCAACTCACTTAGTGAAAAAATTATCAACCGATTATATCCAAAGGATGATGATTATTTTTTAATAAAACCAAAACACTCTGCTTTTTATGGAACTGCATTAAACACCTTATTATATAACCTAAAGGTAAGCGAACTTGTGATTACAGGGATAGCCGGAAATATATGTGTTCTATTTACAGCAAACGATGCTTATATGAGGGAATATAATATTACAATTCCCGCTGACTGTATCGCGTCAAATAATAAGGAGGATAATGAATTCGCATTAAAAATGATGGAAAACACATTAAAGGCAACTATTATTCACACAAAAAAATAATTTAACATGCATCAAGCCTTCTCAACATATGATGTACAAAAATGTAACTAGAGGAGGACAAACATGCAAATACATATTGTCCAACAAGGACAAAGTTTGTTTGGTATTGCACAAGCCTACAGCACAACAGCAGAGGAAATCATCCGCATAAATGAAATTCCAAACCCTAATAAATTGGTTATCGGTCAAGCAATTGTTATTCCTATTAAAGGGAGATTTTATTGGGTGCAACCTGGAGATAGTTTATATTCCATTGCACAAAGATATAGGCTTTCAGCATCAGAATTAGCTAGGGTTAATAATATTGGCCTAAATCAACCTCTTTCAATAGGTTTAAGACTCTACATTCCAGAAGGTAGAAAAAGATCTGTTGAATCTAACGCCTATATTGAACCAAGAGGCACAAGTGTTCCAGCAAACCTTGAGCAAGCAGCTCGAGATGCAGCACCATACTTAACCTATTTAGGTCCATTCAGTTTCCAAATCAAAAGGGACGGAACACTCAGAGAACCACTACTAAATAATTTCCCACAAATTGCTCAGCAAAACAATGTCACATTAATGATGGCGATCACTAATTTAGAAAATGATCAATTTAGCGATGAACTAGGGAGAATTATTTTAACAAACACAGAAATGCAAAATAAACTTTTAAATAATATTGTAACAACTGCAAAAAAATATGGCTTTCGAGATATCCACTTCGACATGGAGTATCTAAGACCACAGGATCGAGAGGCCTACAATCAATTTTTAAGAAAAGCAAAGGCTCGTTTCAGTCAAGAAGGATGGCTTCTCTCCACTGCCTTAGCCCCTAAAACGAGTGCAGAACAAAAAGGAAGATGGTATGAAGCTCATGATTATAAAGCACATGGGCAGATAGTCGATTTTGTCGTCATCATGACCTACGAATGGGGATATAGCGCTGGCCCCCCAATGCCTGTATCACCTATAAATCCAGTAAGAGAAGTTTTACAATATGCTATTTCGGAAATGCCAAGCCGGAAGATTATGATGGGCCAAAATCTATATGGATATGATTGGACATTACCTTTTGTAGCAGGAGGGCAATATGCAAAGGCAGTAAGTCCTCAGCAAGCTATACAACTTGCAAGCACGAATAATGTTCAAATCAGATATGATCAAGAAGCGCAAGCCCCTCATTTTAATTACACAGATGCAAACGGTAAAGAACATAAGGTGTGGTTTGAGGATGCACGCTCCATTCAAGCAAAATTTGATTTGATAAAGGAATTAGATTTGCGGGGGATCAGTTATTGGAAGCTTGGACTCTCTTTTCCCCAAAACTGGCTATTACTTGCTGATAATTTTCAAATCGAAAAAAAATAATATAAGAAGGCAGAGGTACTCATTTTTATTTGGGTGCCTTTTTTGTCCTGAAAAATAGAAAATGTAAGCA
>JAPSLU010000244.1 GCA_031180405.1 Bacillus sp. (in: firmicutes)
TTCCCCTGCATGTATATTAAAACTGACATTCGTAAATTGAGTTTCATGCGATAGATTTTTAACATCGATAATCGATTCTCCTAACTCCCAGTTTCTCTTTGGGAACTGATCATCAATATGTCGTCCTGCCATCATATATACGATATCTTCAATTTTTAAACCAGTGGTCTCGATCGTTTTGACTTTTTCACCATTTCTCAAAACGGTAATGCGATCACAAATATCCAGGATTTCCTTAAAATAGTGTGAAATATAGATAATGGATATTTCTTTTTCTCTTAAATCTCTTATAATTTCAAATAACTTTTCTTGTTCACGTTTTGCTAGAACAGCGGTCGGTTCATCAAACACAATTACTTTTGGATCAAATAATAAGGCACGACAAATTTGGATTAATTGCTGCTCTCCAACTGTAAGTTCTGCCATTAATTTATTACCTGGTATGATAGCACCTACCTTTTCAAGTAAAGCTTTTTCCGCTTCTTTTTCCATCACACGTCGTTTGATAAATTTAAACGGTGTATATGTTTTTTCCAGACCCAGAAATAAGGTCTCAGCAACTGTTAAGTATTGTACAACATGTCTTTCTTGGTGAATAAAATAGATACCTAGCTTTTCAATAAGTTTTGGTGTTAATACGTCTTGAACGTGTCCTTCAAATTTGATTTCTCCACTATCATGACTATACATTCCAGCTAATATCTTCATTAATGTAGATTTCCCGGCACCATTTTCTCCTACTAATCCATGGATTTCACCATCAAGAAGTTGAAAATCAACATCTTGTAATGCTTTTACACCAGGAAAGTTCTTTTGAATATGTAACATTTCTAAAATATAGGTACTTTTAGACATTTAATCCTCACTCCTTTTCGTTTAGTAGAACGTATACACATATTTCAAGGGATAGAGTAGTAGCTCTATCCCTTGAACTTTTCATTATTATTTATTTGTTAAATAAAATTTTCTTTGCTTCTTCAGCATTATCTTTTGTGACTAGTAATGGATCAACATAAATAGAATTTGGAACTTCTTCTCCAGCTAAATAACGAGCAGCCGTATCAACAGCAGATTTACCGATATCATATGGTACTTGAGCCATGTCTGCAGAGAACGAACTTTTTGGATCAGCAATCATATCAATGGCTGCTGGGTCACCGTCAACACCATATACTTTAACATCCGTACGGCCTGCAGAATCTAAAGCAATTGCAGCTCCGATACTTGGAGAATCCCAAGCAGCCCAAATTGCTTTTAAGTCACTACCTGCTGGGTATTTAACAAGTAAATCTTGAATTTTCTTACGTGCATCTTCCACAGTACCAGGCATAATTTCTTGAAGCTCAGGCTCAATAAATTCAATTTTCGGATAGTCTTTTGCAACATACTTTAACATATCATAACGGATGGCAACTACTCTCGTACCATAGTATCCATTAAATACAGCAACCTTACCTTCTCCACCCATTTCCTCAAACATCTGGCGAGCTAATGTTGTCCCTATATAGTAATTATCAGACATGTGATTGGTAATGCTATATTCACTTGGATGGTCAACTGTAAATAAAGGTATTTTAGCCTCACTTACTTTTTTAAGTACTGGAGCCGTTACAGTCGTATCACCAAGTTGTTTAATAATTGCATCTGGTTTTTGTGAAATTAAATTCTCAATATCTGCAATATGTTTTTGATCATCCCGTTCACCATCAACCGCTACTGGTGTTCCACCAAGTTCTTTAATGCGGTCAATTTGTCCCTGATAGGCTTGTCTATCAAAATTATGGTCTGTACCTGCAACCGCTACACCAATTGTTTTTCCTTCAAGTGATGGAACAGGGTTGCCATCTACCCCAACGACATCAGTTTTACTAGCCGAATCACTAGTTTTTGTTTCATTTGCTGTTTCTTTTTCAGTTGTTGCAGTATTACTTGAACATGCTGCCAATAGTAGAAAGATTAGTAGAAATGGAAGAAATAATATGTTTCTTAGTTTCATTGATAAATTCCCCTCTTTTTTATGATTTTCTCTGTGGTGCTAGCTTAATCATTTACTGAAGCAACCCAATTTTCAGTAAACTTTTTTGATACATTCATTTTGGAAATCAAGGAATGTTTTTTCTTTAATAACGAAGAACCTGAAATCGTTAAAAGCTGAGTAAAGAAAAAAACTTCCTGTAGTAAAAAAAATCCCCTTTCCTAATTAGGAAAGGGGCATAGTTATTCTTACAACTTAAGAATAAAGTAGCTGCATCTTTCCTATCTCTCAAGCTTACGCTTGCTGGACTTGGCACAGATTAAAATCTGTTGCCGAGGTATCGTAGGGCCAGTCCCTCCACCTCTCTAGATAGAATATTGTGGGTTTATATTAAATTTTTACTAGTCAATGTATCAATATTGATAAAATTTAAGCTAAAGTTACTATAACAAGGCTTGAACACTCTGACAAGTACTTTTTTCTTATAACTAAAAATTTTTGAAATAGTTACACTATTTCGTTTACACCATTCAATAGGTCACCACGTTTAAACATGGCTATTAAAAAAGAATCGTTGGGCTTGCTTCCACTCATCATATATTTTCGTACTGTCCAAAGTTTTACTTGGGTGAATCACCTCGTACGTATCAGATAATTTAGACTGTTTTCCTAGCGTATCATTAGCAATAACTGCAGCCCCAACAACAGAGGAATCTTCATACCCTTTACGAATGTATAAATCTTTACCCAATAAGCTTGCAACATACTCCGCTAATATTTTGCTTTGGAAACCACCACCACATGCCCAAACATAGTTTTGCTCGCACGGAGCCACGCTAGTTAAGATGTCGTAATTCCACTTAATGGAGCACGCAATCTCCCAAAGTGACGCCGCCACAAAATGAGCACGTGTTAACTCATGATCAATCGGCACATTAAAAGTGAACCCACCACGCTTGGATGCATTTCTCTCTTCTGACAGATGTGAACCTAATGTAGCCACACATTGAAAGTTATTTAGCTCATTAATTTCCAACTCTATTTGCTGATAGGTTTCATTTGGGTAAAATATTTTTTTTAACCTTTGATAATTCAACCCCGTAATACCTGGATTTGTTTCTACTAACCAGCGATTTTCTCTTGTATATGCATTTGTCCATACACGCTTCTCTTGATCCACAATGTACTGATCTACAACTTTACAAATAGGAGTGGTCGTACCAGATACAACAATAAAATCATTCACTTTTGCAAACGTACTCTCAATCGCTAATTGTGTATCCCCACCGCCAACAATAACAGGTACATGTACGGATAAATTTAATTCCTCTGCGACAGATGGAAGAACATTCCCAAGAACGGACCCCGCTTTTTTAAGTTCTGGCAAGATTGTGCGTGGAATACCAAATAACTCGCACATTTGGTCTGACCACTCATGCTTACGTACATCATACAACATCGTTTCTGTTGCTTGAGAAGGCTCGTAGGAAATTACTCCACTAAGTTTATAAGTAACCCAATCACTAATACTCGTAAATGCATATATGTTGTCCCACAGGGATTTCTGTTTTTTTTCTAATCCGACCAGCTTTAACACAGAGAATAAGGCAGAAGGTAAACGACCAGTTACTTCATAGATAAAGTCACGTTGGATAAACTCTTTCTCCCACTCACGACCACGATTATCAATATTCGGAAGTCCGATGAAAGAATGACCTTCTTGATCAATTAGGACAATACCTTGCCTTTGGCTTGTGGATGTAATACCTATTATTTTAACATTAGGCGTTTTTTCCAAAGCCGTTTGTGCTAATTTAACGATTTGTTTCCAGAGAACATCTGGAGAGAAATACCGACTATCTGAATAGAGAGCTTCGGGATGGTAGACAATATCCTCTCGTTCTATAATGTATACTTCCCCTGTTACACCGACAATAGCTACTCGGGCATTCCCGGTGCCGATATCAAATACTATATAACCTTCTTTTTGTAACACTTCCTTTTCCTCCTACGCTTTCACTTCTAACTCTTTGCGATTATACAGAGTTGGAATTGTATAGCTCTTCTCTTGGTGCCATATTCTTAATGCCTTATTCATAATGGTGACATGGTGGTTCTCCACCTCAAAGCTAGCGCCAGCTAAATGCGGTGTGGCAAGTACGTTAGGAAGATTAATTATTTCATAATCTGAGGCTTCTGGTGGTTCATTGTAAAAAACATCGAGTATTGCCCCACGGATATTCCCCTTTTTTAAGACTGAAAGAAGGTCTTCTCTCTTTACCACGACAGCTCTGGATGTATTGACCAGGATTGCGTCTTTTTTCATTAGATTTAGATATTTTTCGTCAATCATGTCTACCGTTTCATCTGTTCTAGGCAAATGAATTGACACAACATCACTTGATGAAAACACTTCTTCTAATGTGACGCGTTTGTAATCAGGATTTTCACTTTCTACATATGGATCATAGTATTGTATTTTACATTGGAATCCTTCTAATACAGCAGCAATTCGCTGTCCTACTGCACCAAATCCAACCATTCCAATGGTTTTTCCATTAATCTCATTCCCTTTAAATTTTAAATAGGCTTGTAGGTAATCTTCTTTCCAATTTCCAGCTTTCAGCCATTCATTTGAGGGTATTGTGTGTCGCAAAAAGGTAATTAAATTACCGACAAACATTTCTGCAACTGCCTGAGCATTTCTAGCAGGTGTAAAAAAGATCGGAATTCCTCTCTTCGTAGCTTCAGAGACATTCACATTTGACGGCATCCCACGACAAACGCCTACAAATTTTAAATCTGGTACTTCAGCAAAAACTCGTTCTGTTACTTGATCAAGCTCTGCAATTAAGCCTTCTGCCTTCGTCTCTTTTAGTAGCGCAATCAGTTCAGTTTCAGTAAAGGCTTTTCCGTTTTCCTTCCAAGATCTATACGTAACAGATCCAAATAATTCCTTTAATTCTTCTTGGCCAGCCTCATTATAAGGTGCTGTAATTAATACATTCATGCTTCCTATCCCCTCTAAAAAAATTTCTATTTTAAATATGGTTATAATTTGCTCCTAATGTTTATTTTTTAAAATCTCCAATAACTCCACTACCGTTCTAAACCTATTCAATAATGTGAAGCTCTAAGTACAACCATATAAAAAAACCCTTTCCTAAGCAGGAAAGAGTTCATTATTCTACTTTTATTTTAACAAGAATAAGAGCTACCTTCCTATCTCTCAAGCATTGCTTGCTGGAATTGGCACAAATGTTGCCGAGGTTTCATAGGGCCAGTCCCTCCACCTCTCTCGATAGAAAACTATATGTAATTTTTGTTAACATTAGAAATAATAATATTAAACATCAACAATACTGTCAACCTATAAACGAATCTTTTCTGATATTTTAAAAAATGGTATAATCTATTGATATAATTGTGTTTAGGAGGATTATTGACCATGCAACCAGTTGTAACAAAGCAAGATGGCGTCTTTCCTTCTGTATGTTCACTAGATTGTCCGGATCAGTGCGGACTATTGGTGCATAAAAAAGACGGAGTAATTGTGAAATTAGAAGGGGACCCAAATCACCCTGTTACTCAAGGGAATATTTGTAACAAAGTAAGAAATATGAGCGAACGGATTTATGATCCCAACAGATTAACAACTCCCCTTAAACGGATTGGTCCAAAGGGAACAGGAAGCTTTACTCCGATCAGTTGGGATGAAGCGCTTGAAACGATTGCAAAAAAATGGAAAGAACTAATTCATCAACATGGTCCTGAATCTATTTTACCCTATAGTTTTTATGGGAATATGGGCAACCTCACAGCTGAGGGTATGGACCGTCGCTTTTTCAATCACCTTGGCGCAAGTCAATTAGACCGTACGATTTGTTCAGTTGCCGGTTCGACGGGCTATAAATATACAATGGGCTCTAGTGCAGGAACTGATCCTGAAGAAACAACAGAAACAAAGCTCTTTTTGATGTGGGGCATTAATGCAGTAAGCACGAATATGCATCAAATGACTATTGCTCAAAAGGCAAGAAAACAGCATGGAGCTAAAATTATTGTCATCGATGTCCATAAAAATCAAACAGGACGTATGGCTGATTGGTTTATCCCGATTCTGCCTGGAACCGATGGCGCGCTTGCACTTGGAATGATGCATATCTTATTTTCTGAAAATATGGTTAATCGGGATTTCTTAAAGGAATATACAATTGGCTATCAGGAATTAGAAGAACATGTTAAACAATATGACCCTGAAACAGTTTCTTCCATTACGGGCGTTCCAGTTGAGGATTTATTCAAATTAACTCGAATATACGGTGAGACATCCTCTTCTCTCATCAGGATTGGGAATGGCTTGCAACATCATGATAATGGTGGAATGATTGTTCGAACAATCTCATGTTTACCAGCGCTAACGGGGTCTTGGCTTACAATTGGCGGTGGTGCCATTAAATCAAATAGTAGTTTCCTAGGTTATAACACAAAAGCCTTACAAAGACCTGATTTATTAAAGAACAAAAAAACTAGAATCTTTAATATGAACCAGATTGGTCATGTATTACTGGAAACCGAAAATCCAGTTTACTCTCTATTTGTATACGGATCAAACCCTGCAATTGTTGCACCCGAGAACAATAAAGTACGCCGTGGATTAGAGCGTGAAGATTTATTTACAGTTGTCCATGATTTATTCCTAACAGAAACAGCCAAGTATGCTGATATTGTCTTACCTGCAACATCAGCTTTTGAAAACATAGATTTTTACACTTCTTATTGG
>JAPSLU010000245.1 GCA_031180405.1 Bacillus sp. (in: firmicutes)
TCATTATATGTAAGAAAAAGTGTCGCAAATAATCTCAATGATATTTCAAAGGATCATCCAGATATTACGCTAGCACTAGCAAAGAGATGGTATGGAAACAAGGAAATAACAGATTGGATTGTGAAAAGAGCGTTACGAACGCTCTTGAAAAAAGGGAATGTAGAAGCACTTGAGCTTTTTGGACTCGGACGTCTTGAACATATAAAGGCTTCGAATTTAGAGGTAACGGAATCTGTTTCAATAGGGGATGCATGTATTTTTACGTTTACTCTTGAATCAACAGACGGTGCCCCCCGAAAGCTTCGAGTTGAATATGTGATTGACTTTGTAAAAGCAAATGGTAAGCATTCTCCAAAACAATTTCAGATATCTGAATCTACCATCTTACCAGGAGAAATCAGACCCTATACCAAAGTACATTCCTTTAAGGACTTATCAACAAGGAAACATTACCAAGGAGTGCATTTTGTATCTATTGTTGTAAACGGTGAAGTGAAAATAAAACGTGCATTTAATGTGATAAACGAACAAAAAGAGGACTTATCTTGAGCAATCAGGGAAAGTCCTCTTTTTGTTCTGTTTTGAAAACGCTTTAAATTTAGTTGACAAATCTATTGGTCGTAAGTAAAATTCAATTAAGTTATCGTTAAGTTAATAATTGAGTTTTTGGTAGTTATTTTATACTGAAAAAGAAAGTGTATGGAGTCGTTAGTTAATGTCATAACAATCATACAAGAAGGGTGAGGAGAAATGAAAAAGGTTGATTTGAATGGTTCATGGAGAATGAGATGCATAGACGAGAAAGAATTTAACACTGCAACAGTACCTGGATCAATTATGAATGAATTATTAAAACTAGGAAAAATAGATGATCCCTTTTATCGTGACAACGAAGATCATGCTTTTGAAATTGCTTCAAAAGATTATGAGTTTTTCAGGGATTTTGAAGTGGAGAAGGACCTATTACACCACAAACATGTTTTTATTCGTTTTGAAGGGCTTGATACGCTTGCGGAAATCACCATTAACAACCAATTAGTTGCGAAAACAAATAATATGCATCGTACATACGAATTTGATATTAAGTCAATGTTAACAGCAGGAATAAATCAACTAAAAATCACCCTCTTTTCCCCTATTCAATATATAGCAGAAAAACAAAAAGAAACAAAGTTATGGGGAGTTCCCGATGCGGTTGAGGGATTTCCGCATCTACGAAAAGGACATAGTATGTTTGGTTGGGATTGGGGTCCACAAATACCGGACTTAGGTATATGGAGAAATGTGTCGTTGGTAGCTTGGAATGAACATCGAATTGAGGATGTGTATGTCACTCAAGATCATACTGAAGAACGAGTTGATGTGAACGTGCGTGTAAGAGTTGAAGATCATCAGAATGGTCAAGCAAATCTTAAAGTGAAACTAACAAGCCCAACTGGTGAAGTTTTTTCTCAAGAATTAACAGTCTTCCACGCAGAGGAAACTATTTCATTTTCTGTTGATAACCCTCAGCTGTGGTGGCCAAATGGGTACGGAGATCAACCATTATATAAGCTTGATGTTGTTATTTCAAAAGAGTCTGAAATAATTGATGAAAAATCATTCAATATAGGGTTACGTACGATTAAGGTAAAGCATGAACCAGATCAATGGGGTAAATCGTTTGAATTTGAAGTGAATGGACTATCTATTTTTGCAATGGGAGCTAATTATATTCCTGAAGATAGCCTTTTGCCAAGAAGCTCGTCTGAACGTACGGAAAGATTGCTAGATGATTGTGTCGAAGCTAATTTTAATATGATTCGTGTATGGGGTGGAGGGATTTACCCGGAGGATTATTTCTTTGATTTATGTGACCAAAAAGGACTAATTGTTTGGCAGGATTTCATGTTTGCATGCAGTATGTATGACTTAAATGATGAGTTCAGAGAAACAGTTGAACAAGAAGTGAAGGATAATATCAAGCGTATCCGACATCATGCAAGCTTAGGAATTTGGTGTGGAAATAATGAAGTAGAAGAAGCTTGGGTACATTGGGGGGGGATGCCTGATGATGATTACAAACACAAAGCAGACTATATAAAATTGTTTGAATTTATTATTCCTGAGCTTGTAAAAGAGCTCGATCCAAAAACATTTTATTGGTCTTCATCCCCTTCTTCAGGTGGAGGATTTAATGAACCACGAAATCCCGATGAAGGAGATATGCATTATTGGGAGGTATGGCATGGCTTAAAGCCATTCACTGAATATGAGAAGTTTCATTTCCGATTCTGTTCTGAATTTGGATTTCAATCCTTCCCGTCAACGAAAACGATTAATACCTTTACAGAACCGGAAGATCGTAATATTTTCTCTTATGTAATGGAGAAGCATCAGAAAAACGGTGCAGCAAATGGGAAGATTCTTTTCTATCTATCTGAAAACTTCCTCTATCCAAAGGATTTCGATTCATTATTATATGCTTCGCAGATCCTTCAAGCAGAAGCGATTAAATATGGTGTAGAACATTGGAGACGTAATCGTGGGCGATGTATGGGGTCACTTTACTGGCAATTAAATGATTGCTGGCCAGTAGCATCCTGGTCAAGTATTGATTACTACGGTCGCTGGAAGGCATTACATTATTTTGCAAAGAATTTCTATTCACCAGTTCTTCTGTCACTTAGAGAAGATGGAACTGATGTTGAACTACATGTAACCAATGATTCTCTTGAAAAAGTAAATACACGTATTGAATGGAAATTATGTAAAAATACATCACAAGTCATCCAAGAGGGAACGATATCTTCAGAGATTGCGAGTTTAACAGCAAAGCAGTGTGAAAAGCTATCATTTAGAAAGCTTTTAACAAAAGATTCATCACGAAATACATACTTAGAATGTAGGTTATACGTAAATGGTGTACAAACAACAGTTAAAACACATTTATTTACAAAACCGAAGCATTTTTCGTTTTTGAACCCTGAGCTGTCATTTACAGTTATGGAAACAGAACAAGCGTATATGATTAGTGTTTCCTCTTCGGCATTTGCCAAATATGTTGAACTTGAGTTAGAGTCAGCAGATTGTAAATTTAGTGATAACTACTTCGACATATCAGCAGGTGATAAAAGAATGATTGGAGTGTCAAAGAAGAGTTTAACAGAAGCCCTTGACTTAAAATCGTTTGAGAAACAGCTATCCATTCGTAGTATCTATAATATTGCTTAGCATAATGTAACTTTAGAACAGAAAAATACGTATGAGATTTGTTAGCATTACCGAAAAAAAGTGAAAAAAGGGCAGAAAAAGTTGACAAAAAGTGGTACGGTAAATCTGTTCAAACAAAAGGGTGAATGGAGGAAAACTAATGAAGCAGAAAAAAATACTTTTTATAGGTGATAGTATTACCGAATGGGGAAGATACGAAGATCCCGAAGAAATAGGTATTGGATATGTAAGAATCGTTCACGATTACTTAATCACGACTTTTCCTCAGCAAGCATTTGACATAACAAACAAAGGCATTGGCGGCAATCGAATTACAGACTTAGCTTCGAGATGGCAAAAAGATGCTCTAGATCTTAATCCTGACTACATCTCAATCTCAATTGGTATCAACGATGTTTGGAGACAAATTGACCGACCTGAATTAAAACAAGTAGACGTAGAACAATTTGAACACATCTATAAAGAGCTACTTACCCAAGTGAAAGAAAAAACAAATGCACAGATCATTTTAATGGAACCAACAGTTATAGAGGAAGATCTACAATCCATTGGCAATCAGATGTTAAAAAGCTATGTAAAAGTCGTCAATGAAGTCGCAAAACAATTTGGGGCAACAATCGTGCCAACACATCAAGCTTTTGTTCAATACTTGGAAACGACCAACGGCTACAAGCTCACAACAGATGGAGTTCACATGAATTCCGCTGGAAATATGCTAATGGCAACGACGTGGATTAAAGCAGTAGGTGATCAGATCAAGTGAATGTAAAATAGGCCTTCCACTTTGTGTGGGAGGTTTTTTGTAATGAGGTACATGAAATGTTGGTTCAAAAAAAGGTGAGAGTGGTTCAATTCAGTAGGGAGCCGGTTCAAAAGTCCGAAAAGTTGGCACAATGAGAAGTCGGAAAGGACTCACATATAGGAGGTGGTTCAATAAAAAGGAAAGGTGGTTCAAAAAAAGGTGAGAGTGGTTCAATTCAATAGGGAGCCGGTTCAAAAGTCCGAAAAGTTGGCACAATGAGGAGTCGGAAAGGTCTCACATAAGGGAGTTGGTTCAATAAAAAGGAAAGGTGATTCAATAAAAGGTGAGAGTGGTTCAATTCACCAGGAAGCCGGTTCAAAAGTCCGGAAAGTTGGCACAATGAGGAGTCAAAATGGTCTCACATACTGGAAAGAATAATGCAGAAATGGTCGTGACCATGAGTAAGAAAAGTTTATTTAACAGATAAAGAGGATTTGACTACATAGTCCACGAATAATTCCTTGAATAAAAACAAGGAGTTGAATGTTCTGATTATTAAAGAGAGACAAAAACCATTACATCTACGTAAACTAGAGGCACTAATACGAAGACTGTCCAAAAATCATCATAGTTACCAAAAAGTTGAAAGAGACTACAAAAAAATTTTAGCTGGCTACAAAGGGGAAAAATCAATTGATTATTTCTTAAGCTACCTTAAAGAAGACTATCTACTTTTCCATAATATTAGACTCCGTGATAGGCAGCACTATTTTCAAATGGATACACTTATTGTGACAGCTTCGTTTGTTTGTATATTGGAAGTGAAGAATATTGCCGGATCTATTTACATTAATGAAGAAACTGATCAGATGATTCGTACATTAGATGGAAAAGAAGAAGGTTTTTTAAGTCCCTTAGTACAAGTTAAACGCCAGCAAGAACATTTTAGCAATTGGTTAAAAGATCATAAATTTCCACACATACCCTGTGTTGGTTTTGTTGTCCTCAGCAGTCCCTCTACTATCATCAAATCTTCCGAATCGCATAACCCACATATTATTCAAGCAGCAAGTATCCCTAATAAAATAGTAGATTTAGACCGTATATATATAGAAAGTAAACTTAAAAAGATTAGTTTGAATAAACTCTCAGACCAATTACTGAATTCCCATACTGAAAATAACGGTAATATTCTTGAGCACTATCAGATTTCAAAGTCAGATATACTAACAGGTGTTGAGTGCTTAAACTGTGGGATTATACCAACTTTTAGGTCATTCGGTCTTTGGAAATGTTTAAGCTGTCGTCAAAAGTCTAAAGATGCTCATTTTAAAGCTTTTTTAGATTACAAGTTACTTATTTCAGATAAAATAACAAATCACGGGGTACGCACCTTTCTGCATGTGAATTCACGCACTAGTGTAAGAAGAATTCTTCAACATTCCAAGATTGCTTACGAGGGCAAGACAAAGGCTAGAGTATATCTTCTAAGAGACAATCTATTTGATATCTGTAAGAATTAGGACCTAAAGCTTCAATAGATTAATACTAGAATTACAAGATTAACTATGCTACAGTTGAAACTGTGCCTTTTTGGATAGAAAAAGAGGGGCTTTTGTTATATTTGAAATATAATTGTAATATTACATACATAGTTTTGTCATTTTTTGATGATATACTACTAATTATGGCAGATGTGAGTAAAAAGTAACGGTTTTAATAGATACATAGACTGATTGTACGAGAGAAATGAAAGTGGGGAAGAGAATGTCGAAAAAGAAACTAGTAATCATGAATTTAGCTGTCATGATCGGATTAGGCAGTTCATTTGCTATTCCTTCGGTTAAGGCTGAAAATACAGCACGTACAGAAATTCAGGAAAATATTAAAGATGTGGCTCAAGACGTTGAAAAAGTACAACAAGAGCTAGCAGAATTGCAGAAACAAAGTGAGCGAGTTGACACAGCAATTAAAGATAATACGAAAAAAATAGAAGAAACTAAAACGAAATTAAAATCGACACAAAGTGAAATCGCTACAATGGATAGTGAAATAGCGGACCTAGAAAATGCAATTAAAGAAAGAACAGAAATTTTAAAACAACGCGCAATTTCTTATCAACACAGTGGTGGAAATGTAGAATATATTGATGTGTTACTTGGTTCTAGTAGCTTTGGAGACTTTGTGAATCGTGCAATGGTAGTTGGGCAAATTGTTGAAGCTGATCGCGCTATGCTAGAACAACAAGAAGCTGATGAGCAAGAATTAAATGAAAAGAAAGTTGCGAAAGTTGAAGCGCTTTCAGATTTAAAGGCAATGCAATCAGAGTTAGAAGGCATGCAAGAGCATATTCTTGCGCAAAAGAAAGAAAATGATGAATTAAGAGAACAATTAAAAGATGAGGAATCAGCAAAATTAGCTGCGGTTAATAGTCTTAAAGAAAAGGAAGCTAGTTTAGCTGCTCAAGAGGCAGCAGCAGAAGCAGCAGAAAAAGCAGAAGCAGCAGAAAAAGCAGAAGCAACAGCGTTAACTCAAAGTTCAAGTAATGATGATTCATCATCAAGTTCTGTTGAGTTAGCAAAAGATGATTCTTCTTCAACTAGTCAAGTAAAAACTGAAGTGAAAACTGTTGAACAAACACCAGTTAATCCTAATGGAACGGTTAATGATCTTATCAGTGCTGGTTATAAATATATTGGTAACTCTGTTTACGTATTTGGCGGCGGAAGAAATTCATATGATATTGCAAATGGACGTTTCGATTGTTCTGGATTTGTTCATTGGGCTTT
>JAPSLU010000246.1 GCA_031180405.1 Bacillus sp. (in: firmicutes)
CGCAGGCGGTTGAACAATTTTTAAATAAATTAGATTATATAGGCAAAATCCTAGTATAATTGTTGTTGTTTTTGATATGATTGTGCTGATAAAATTTCTTTTTGGAAATAAATGATATGAAATGATGGTTTATTTATTAGAAGGTGGAATTTATGGAGATTGGAATTATTGGCGGTGGATCGTTAGGACTTTTATATTCATACTATCTTTCCAAAGAGCACAGAGTGACCCTTTATACAAATCGAATAGAGCAAGCTGAAAAAATTAATCACTTAGGAATACATATAAAAAAAGGAAGTACTTATCGTGAAGCTTTTGTTCACGCCACTCCTGAAAGAACATACAGCGAGTCTATTTTAATTATTACAGTGAAGCAGTACCATTTAGATTCAATTATTGAAGATTTAAAAAAGCTTACTCCTAGAACCATTATTTTCCTTCAAAATGGAATGGGACATATTAGCCGCTTGGCTTCACTGTATCATCATCGTATTATAGTAGGGATAGCAGAGCATGGAGCTTTAAGATTAGCTGATCATAAAGTGCACCATACTGGTGAGGGTTTGACAAAGCTCGCACTATTTCAAGATCAAGAAGATATGAATGAGGATTTCGATTTCTGCTTAAGTCTGCAGCAAAACCATTTTCCGGTCGTGTTCAAGTCTGATTGGGAGAAGATGTTAAAAGAAAAATTAATAGTTAATGCGACGATTAATCCGTTAACAGCTCTTTTACGAGTGAAAAATGGTGAGTTAATGACAAATATTTATTATAAAAAGCTCATCTATGAACTTTTTGAAGAAGTAAGAAATATCCTTGAAATGAATGAGAAGGAAGAACTTTGGGAACATGTATGTGCTATTTGTACGAAAACATCTGATAATGAATCTTCTATGTATAGAGACATTCAAAAACATCAACAGACTGAAATTGATTCTATACTTGGCTATTTGATTTTAAATGCAAATGGGAAAAACATTCCGCATATTTCATTCCTATATCATGCAATTAAAGGAATTGAAGGATGTTAAAGGGGTGGGTGAATGGACGGTTTTATTGGTTGGGTTATTTCGATAACATTAACAGTTCCAATCATAAGTTTAATGATATTGTATATAATTATACGCATTTTTGTAGACAGCAAAGAAAAGTCTATTCTTTTAGCAGTTGATCTTTCAACAATCATTTTTATTATTTCTGTACATTTTCATTTAATGACTATTTTTGAGCAATCATTTTTACCTTTTATTTTATTATTTTTATTGTGTCTTTTATTAATTGTTTTTTCTTTAGAACATAGGAAATCTAACGTTACATCAGTAAAAAAGATAACTAGAACAACATGGAGAATTTCATTTTTGCTCTTTGTCACTGGTTATTTTATACTAACCGTTTATGGCATGACCGCTGAAATTGTTAAAAACACTCTTTTTTTATAGAGCAAACTCCGAAATAGCTCTGTCCTAGGTAAGGTGTTTTTTCCATTTTACTACGATCGTGCTACACTCATATTATTCCGTTTTTAAACAACACAACATATGATTTTAATCTGGAAAGGAAGTTAATATATGGAGATTGTTGAACTCTCCCTGCGCTCTTCAAACCAATTTATGAATGACTTAAATGATCAAACATTAAATAATGAACTATTTTTCGATTATAACGTTTATTCAAATGATGTATTACATAGGAGAGCGGCGGAACTAAAAAATCGTTCCTTTCAGCGTGAAGAATTGTCAGCTTATTTAAGGGACTACACAAACCGATGTTTAAACCAAAATGAGAAAACGTTGGCAAACATTGAAAGGCTTAAGGATCCAAACAGTCTTGTTGTTATAGGTGGCCAGCAAGCAGGTTTATTAACAGGTCCGTTGTACACCATCCATAAAATCCTATCAATTATTTGTCTTGCAAAAGAAGAGGAAAAACAATTAGGTGTTCCTGTTATCCCTGTCTTCTGGATTGCAGGAGAAGATCATGATTTTGCTGAAATAAATCATATTTTTATCAAGAAAGATAAGATTGCAAAAAAATTGCCAATTAAAGATTTTCCATTGAAAAAGCAATCTGTTGCTGAATTGCCATTAAATCATCAAAAAACATCAGAATGGATTGATCAGGTTTTTGAAGCATTTGGGGAAACTGACTATTCAAATCAGTTGATTTCTAGTATTAAAGATTGTATTAAGCAGTCAGATACATATGTGGATTTATTCGAAAAGCTCATTATGAAGCTTTTTCATGAAACCGGACTTATATTAATTAATTCAGGTGACCCTCAATTAAGGTCGTTAGAGCGAGCTTGCTTCCGTTCAATAGTTGAACGAAGTGGGGATATTCATAGTGCAGTTACAATACAGCAGCAAGAAATGATAAAACATAACTACCGACCAATTATTGAAATGGCGGAAAAAAGTGCAAACCTTTTTTATCATCATGAGGGGGAACGATTCTTATTAGAACGGGGAGAAAATGATGAGTTTCATGTACCTGATATCGGACTCTTTTTTTCTAAAGCTGAATTAATTGATTTGATTGAAACAAATCCAGAAAAGTTTAGTAACAATGTTGTGACGAGGCCGTTAATGCAAGAATATCTATTCCCTACGTTAGCGTTTATTGCTGGCCCAGGTGAGGTTACGTATTGGGCGGAGTTAAAAAAGATGTTTTCATTATTTGATATGAACATGCCTCCAGTTTTACCTCGGTTACAAATGACGTTTGTTGAACGAGCTATTGATAGAAACATACACGAAACGGAAGTAAAGATGGAAGAAGTATTATACTACGGTGTGGAAAAAGCTGTTAACAAGTACCTTCAAAAGGAATCACCAATTAATATGACTCCGCTAATTGAAAATGCAAAAAGGGAAATCACTGAAATCCATTCATCGTTAATAGAGGCGGCATTACAAGTTGACCCTAGCCTAGAGCCAATGCTGAAAAAGAATGGTGAGTTTATTCAAGATCATCTTGATTTCTTTTATAAAAGTGTTGAAAAACGTAAGAGACAACAACACGAAGTTGTATTATCTAAGTTTCATTCGATTGAATTGGAGTTAATGCCAAACCTGCTACCACAAGAAAGAATGTGGAATATTTATTACTATTTAAACAAATTTGGACCGGAATTTGTTGGAGAATTACTAAACTTGTCATATTCGTTTAATGGAAAGCATAAAATTGTCAAAATTTAAATAAAACTTTTTAGAAAATCCTGTGAATACAGGGTTTTTTTTTTGTAGAAAGAAATGTAGAATAGGAAGTGGAGATAAGTGGGGGGAAGTGGTGAGTTAGGGAGAGAAAGTGGGGACAACGAGCATGTTTATGGGAGAATACCATCACACCATTGATATAAAAGGCAGAATGATTGTCCCATCAAAATTTAGAGAGGGCCTAGGAGAAACCTTTGTCATCACTAGAGGTCTCGATCAATGCTTATTTGGATACCCAATGAGTGAATGGCAAGTGATTGAAGAAAAATTAAAAGCTCTCCCCTTAACGAAAAAAGATGCTCGTGCATTTACTCGATTTTTCTTTTCCGGTGCGACTGAATGTGAGCTTGATAAACAAGGTCGTGTCAATATCGCCACACCGTTACTGCAATATGCAAAACTAGAAAAAGAATGTGTTGTTATCGGCGTTTCAAATCGGATTGAGCTTTGGAGTAAGTCCATTTGGGAAACTTATGTAGCTGAACAGGAAGATTCTTTTGAAGAAATTGCGGAAAATATGATTGATTTTGACATATAATCTTCACTTTAGCAAAAAATGAATGAGAAAATGGACAAGCTAAGAATAAAGTCAGGTTTGGTATATAGATTTGACTTCTAAAAAGTAGGAAACTGATTTGAAGAGGTGGTACAACTTATGTTTAAACATACAACTGTTTTATTAGAAGAGACAGTAGACGGCTTAAATATTAAAGAAGATGGGATTTATGTTGATTGTACATTGGGTGGGGCTGGACACAGCAGCTATCTTCTCTCTAAGTTATCGAAAAAAGGACATCTATATGCATTTGATCAAGATGATATAGCATTAGAAAATGCAAAAGAGAAGTTATCAGCTTTTGAAGGGCAAGTAACGTTCGTTAAAAGTAATTTTCGATACTTAACAGAAAAGTTATCAGAATTAGGTGTGGAAAAGGTAGATGGAATTTTGTTTGACTTAGGGGTTTCCTCTCCGCAACTTGATACCCCAGAACGTGGTTTTAGTTACCATCATGATGCACCATTAGATATGAGAATGGATCAACAATCTGATAGATCAGCATTTGATGTAGTTAACAGTTGGACATATGAAGAATTAGTTAAAATCTTTTTTAGATATGGAGAAGAGAAATTCTCTAAACAAATTGCAAGAAAGATCGAAGCCCGAAGAGAAGTTCAGCCAATTCGAACAACAGGAGAATTGGTGGAAATAATAAAGGATGCGATTCCAGCTCCAGCACGGAGAAAAGGTGGACATCCAGCAAAACGTATCTTTCAAGCAATTCGAATAGCTGTTAATGATGAGTTAAAGGTTTTTGAGGAGGCAATCGCTCAATCAATTGAGTTGTTAAATCCGGAGGGAAGGGTTAGTGTCATAACGTTTCATTCCCTTGAAGATCGTATTTGTAAAACTGCTTTCAAGGAAGCCGCAACACCACCAGAACTTCCAAGAAATATGCCTTTTGTTCCAGTAGGGTATGAGCCAAAGGTGAAGCTTATTACAAGAAAGCCGATATTACCAACTGAACAAGAGTTGGAAGAAAACAATCGAGCTCGATCAGCAAAGCTTCGCATCGCTGAAAAAATATAATAGATGGTTATATAAAAATAAAGGAGGTTACATAAAATGAGCAATTTAGCTATGAAATTTGAGCAGAAGCGTCAAGAACAGATCCAGCAAATGCCTCAACCAAAACAAGAACCTATTATTATAAAGAGAAGAGCCACAATTACACCGGGAGAAAAATTTCTCATTTTAGTATTTGTTTCTTTGTTTGTTATTGGAGCGATTGCGATAGTAACAAATTCATATTCGGTCTATCAATCGAATATTGAAATTCAAGAAATCGAAGCCCAAATTCAAGAACAAAAAAAGTTAAACAGTGACCTCCATGTTCAAGTCGAAGAATTAAGTACATATGATCGTATATGGGAAAAAGCGAAAGAACTAGGATTAACTTTAGACCAAAATAATGTAAAAAGTGTACAAAAATAAAAATGATAAATAAAGAGGATGACGCTAAGCTTTGAGTCATCCTCTTTATTCTATCTATCCAATTTCAGCTTAAGGTGATATTATACACCAATAGGAGGTTTAGTATGAAATTGACGCAAAAAAATAAAAACATGAATAGAGGCGCAGCTTTTTTGGCGCTTGTTTTTGGAGTGTTATTTTTTACCATTTTTCTCCGTTTCTTTTATATTCAATCTACTGGATCAGTTCATGGACAAGCTCTAGCTGCTCGAGCTGAAGAGCTATATGAAAGCCAAAGGACAATAGAAGCGTCAAGAGGATCGATTTTAGATCGAAAAGGTGAAGTGATCGCTGAGGACAAATCATCTTATAAACTTGTTGCCATACTAGATGATAAAATCACAACAGATCCAGACAACCCCCAACATGTAGTTGATGTTCAAGAAACGGCTGAAAAAATTGCTCCTTTAATTAAAATGGATGTGAAAGAAGTTGAGAAGATTCTTTCAAAGGATTTATATCAGGTTGAATTTGGCGCGGCTGGTCGCGATATTAGCCAAACACTAAAAGAAAAAATTACGAGTTTAGAGCTCCCTGGAATTACATTTAACCGTGATACACAACGTTTTTACCCGAATGGCTTATTTGCTTCCCATTTAATCGGATATGCTCAGAACCAGGAGGAGACAGGTGAAACAGTTGGTATGATGGGGCTTGAAAAGACGTTAGAAAAATATCTCCATGAGGAAGATGGGTATATCAAATTTGAGCAAGATCGTTATAATTGGAAACTACCAAATAGTGACGATGAGGTTGTAGCTCCGAAAAATGGGAATAACGTTTACTTAACGATTGATCAAAAAATACAAACGTTTTTAGAGGATTCAATGAATCAAGTGGTAGATGAGTTTTCTCCTGAGAAGATTGTTGCAGTTGTAGCTGATCCAAAGACTGGTAAAATTCTAGCTATGGCCCAACGTCCTAGTTTTGACCCAAATCAAAGAGATATCACATCATATTACAATGATGTGATCTCCTATCCATATGAACCAGGTTCAACTATGAAAATATTCACTCTCGCTTCTGCCATTGAAGAAGGGGTTTATAATGGTAATGCTACTTTCCAATCAGGTTCATATGCTGTTGGCCCTTCTGTTGTTCGTGACCACAAACGTGGAGGTTGGGGAGTGATTACTTTCGAAGAAGGGGTACAAAAATCCTCTAACGTAGGTTTTTCAATCTTAGCTAAAGATATGCTAGGAACAGACAGTCTTTATCAATATTTAAATAAGTTTGGGTTTACGAAGAAAACCGGTATTGATTTACCGAACGAAGCAGAGAGCAAGATCAACTACAATTATGAAATTGATAAAGTATCAACTGCGTTTGGACAAGCGTCAGCTTTTACACCAATTCAACTAGTTCAAGCTGCAACTGCCATTGGTAACAATGGGAAAATGATGAAACCATATGTGATTGATAAAATTGTTGATCAAGATACAAGTGAGGTTGTTCAAGAAAACAATCC
>JAPSLU010000247.1 GCA_031180405.1 Bacillus sp. (in: firmicutes)
GATTTTGTATCACCGTACGACCCGTCACCAATTAAGTTTGTTACATTCTCAGAAATTGTATCTCCATCATTCATAAGCCCCAAAGCCCATTCAATACGTGAATCACGCCCAACAATACCGCGACGGTTTACATATGTTGTAATCCCCTTCGCTAATGTATCAACTGCACCATATGTTACACGAGCATTTGTATTAGCAAATACTTCGGAAATAATGTTAAACACACCTTCAACATTTTCAACAGTTGAAATATAGTTTTCTACATATGTTACAGAGCTGTTGTCGTCAGCTACTACAATCACATGATTGAATAAAGTTGTATTCGGATCATCATGTACAAATACGGATTGAATTGGTTCAGTAACTTCTACATTTTTAGGAACATACACAAATACTCCACCGTTAACAAGTGCGGCATGTAATGCTGTTAGACGATGCTCGTCAACTTTTACGCCATCAGTCATAAAGTATTTTTGTAGTAATTCAGAATGTTCTTTAGCTGCAGTGTGAATATCAGTTAAGATTACACCTTGTTCTTTTATTTCATTTGATAATGAAGTAAATGCAGCTGTATTGTTCACTTGAACATAAAGATTTTTGTTTACTGATTCAAGATCAATTAAAGATTTCACATCTTCATGTAAATCGTTAAGAGAATCTAGTTTCTTGCTCTCAACAACATGCTCTTTAAAGTTTGTGAAATTCCATTTATCTATTTTTGTTTTATCTGGTTTTGGCATTGGAAGATCCTCTAATTTTGCAAGAGCTTGTAAGCGAAGATCTTTAAGCCAATCCGGTTCACCAAGCTGATTTGAAAAGCTTGTGACATATTCCTGATTGATCGTTAATGTTTCCATACGTCTCATACTCCCCCTACAATTATGCTTCTTGCCCAACAGTTTCGTCTTCGATACCTAATTCTTGTTTAATCCAGTCATATCCTTCTGCTTCTAAACGATGTGCCAATTCAGGTCCACCTGATTTTACAACACGACCTTGCATCATCACATGAACTTTATCTGGTGTAATATAGTTTAATAAACGTTGGTAGTGAGTGATCATTAAGCAACCAAACTCTTCACTACGCATTTTGTTAATCCCTTTTGCTACGACTTTTAACGCATCAATATCAAGACCAGAATCGATTTCATCTAAGATAGCAATTTTTGGTTCAATCATCATTAATTGAAGAATTTCGTTACGCTTTTTCTCTCCACCAGAGAATCCTTCGTTTAAATAACGTTGTGCCATATCTTGATCCATTTCAAGCTCTTCCATGTTTGCGTCCATTTTACGGATGAATTTCATCAATGAAATTTCGTCTCCTTCTTCGCGACGAGCATTGATAGAAGAACGTAAGAAGTCAGCATTGGTTACGCCACTGATTTCACTTGGATACTGCATAGCTAAGAATAGACCCGCACGTGCACGCTCATCTACTTCCATTTCCAATACATCTTCACCGTCTAATGTAATACTACCTTTTGTTACTTCATATTTTGGGTGACCCATAATTGCTGAAGATAAAGTAGATTTACCTGTTCCGTTTGGTCCCATGATTGCATGGAACTCCCCGCCTTTTATTTCAAGATTTACACCTTTAAGAATTTCTTTCCCATCAATTTCTACGTGTAAATCCTTAATGATTAATGTAGAACCTGCCATAATGATACCTCCATGTTATATAAAGTTTACTAATTCTCAATTTATTCTCATTCTAATATTATAACAAATGAAAAGTGAACACAACCTTTATGGAATCAAGTCGAAAAATGTCGCCTATTTAAATTAATAAATTCACATCAAAATAATATGTAGATAGAGAAATTAGCCAGTTTCTACTATATAACACATTCTTCTGTGAATCTACCCTTTGGATTCCTAGTTTATTTTCTTCTTTTAAAGAAAAAACATTCTTTAAGGGAAGAATTTATATTTCTCATCTCGTTTTAGTAAAAATTTGTTACTTATGAACCACAGTTTAAGCACAACCCTTTGATTCATTATTAGGTTAGGTTATCGTGAAAACATAGCATCTGTTTATATAATACAAAAAAAGAACCAGTTATTACCCCTGGTTCTTTTATCTATTCACTATTATTTTTTTATTTTTCTTTCAAATTCTGCATAAATCAACTGACTCTTACGGTAATCTTCTTCACGGCTCATTTCGACATCCATGCGCTTCTCACGCTTTCTTGCATATTCTAAATATCCCATTCCATGTGACTGATGCATCGCCTTTTCCATTTCCGATGTGTAGTTTAGGTCGATAGAAGCTTGGTTCGATTGAATAGTGAATCAATCCTTTCCGCTTATGTTTATCATTATAAGCATAACAAGGATTTTCAATCGACTCAAAGTTCGTAAGATAATCTCACAAACCTTATTGTCTGATAAGGATTCGTTTTTTAAAAATTACGCAAGCCAGATGCCGTTTTTCTCATCGATCCTTTATTTTACTCGACATATATAATTTATTGCTTTAATTGATTTAGTTCTGTTATACATTCTTGAACAAGCGTAACAGATTGGCTCATGGCAGCTCCTCCACCAAAGGCTGCTGTGACACCGACTGCTTCTAATATCTCCTCTTCACTTGCCCCATTATCAAGACATCCTTTTGCATGATAAATAATGCAATATTCATCTTGACTATTAATCGCAATCCCTAACGCAATTAAATGCTTTTCTTTTTTAGACAGCATGCCTTCTTTAAAACAAGCCTCAGTAAATGCATTATAGTGTGATGCAATATCTGGCATCTTTTGTGTAAACATACCTAGTCCCATTTTATATTCGTGCAAAGCAGCTTCAGTAGAGTTTCTAGGTTCTTCATAATGTTCCATTTTCCACAACTCCATTCACCTTTTTTCACGGTTAGTATGCTTAATATTAGAAAATGTATTCGAGTCTCTGCTTAGAAATGAAAATGAACAAAAAAGCAATCGCCTTGATAAAATTCCCATAATAAAGACGCAATTGAATAAAAGACGATTTTTGTCTAAATTCATTGTGGCTAACCCTAGAGGCGCTAAGCATCTAACTTTTTTGCAAATAGGCTTCATGAGCTGATGTTACACGTCTAGTCACAATATAGAATTTTTTCAAAATACCCATTCATAAAAAAAAAGACCTGCATTTATATTTCACAGGTCTTCCTTTGAATTAGTCATTTACAGGTAAAACAGAACCCGGGTATTTCGTGTTAATAAAATCTTTTATTTCTTGAGATTTCAATACTTCTACAAGTGTTTTAATTTCTTCTTTTTCTTTGTCTTCACTTCGAACTACGATGATATTAGCATAAGGGTTATTTTCCCCTGCTTCAAGTGCAATTGCATCTTCTGCAGGATTTAAGCCCGCTGCTAATGCATAGTTTCCATTGATAATAACAGCATCACCTTCGTTGTTTTCATAAGCACTTGCTAACATCTCAGGAGCAACACTATCGTCAATTTCAAGGTTCTTTTCATTTTCTACAATATCATCTTTTGTTGCATTAATTTTTTCAACATCAGGGTTTAGTTTAATAAGGCCCTTTTCTTCTAATAAAGCTAGGACACGTCCCATTTCAGCTACGTTATTACTCATGATGATCTTTGCACCTTCAGGTAGTTCGTCAAGAGTTTTGAATTCTTTTGAATAAATGCCGAATGGCTCAATATGAATTGCTCCAACATTTTCTAATTCAAACCCATTCTCTTTAATAGCATTGTCTAAATAAGGAACATGCTGAAAATAGTTTGCATCAAGGTCCCCCTCTGCAAGGGCAGGGTTAATTATGGGATAATCAGAGAATTCTTCAATTTGTAGGTCAATCCCTTTTTCTTTCAATAACGGCTTTGCTTCTTCAAGAATTTCAGCATGTGGAACAGTTGTAGCTCCGACTTTAAGTACCTTTGTTTCTTGCTCTTTATTACCTTCAGTAGCTTCTTGAGCCGCATTATCTTCGCCTCCACATGCAACTAAAAGGATAGCAAAAATAGTAAATACAATGGATAATAAATATTTCTTCATTATGTTTCCTCCTTAACGTTTATCTATAGCTTTAACTAATATATCTCCAATAAATTGGATGATAAACACAATAATTAAGATAAAGATTGTTGCTACAATTGTTACTTCAAAATTATTACGTTGGAATCCCTCACGATAAGCAAGATCTCCTAATCCTCCAGCGCCAACAACACCGGCCATCGCTGTATAACCTACCAGGGCAATAGCTGTAACTGTAATACCTGATACTAGTGCTGGAAGAGATTCTGGTAAAAGCACTTTCCACATGACAGTTGACGTTTTAGCTCCCATAGACTTTGCGGCTTCAATAACACCTTTATCCACTTCCCTTAAAGCAAGTTCTACCATTCTTGCATAAAAGGGAGCTGCACCTATAATAAGTGCTGGGAGTGCCGCATTTGCACCAAGAATTGAACCGACTACAATTTTTGTGAAGGGTAATAGTAAAATAACCAAAATAATAAATGGAATGGAACGAAATACATTGACGATTCCAGATAAGACAGTATTAATTTTACTGTTTCCCCATATGTTCCCCTTAGAAGTTAAAAATAATAGAAGGCCAAGTAAAATTCCTATAAAAAATGTAGCAATTACAGATACACCAGTCATATAGGTTGTTTCATACGTTGCATCCCAAACCTTTTCCCATTTTACATTTGGAAGAAACTGTTCAAGCATTAGCCAGCACCTCCACTTCAACTTGTTGCTCTTTAATAAATGCTACTGTACGATCAATTTCTTCTTTATCTCCATCAACATGTAAAAATAATGATCCATAAGAACCGTTTTGAGTCTGAGATATTTTTCCTTGAAGGATGTTAACTTCTATTTGAAAGTTTCGGATTATACTCGTAATAAGCGGTCGCTCTGTCCCTTCACCAACAAACGTAAGTTGAAGAACCTTACCAGAACGATAGTTCTCCAATAAATGCTCAACTGCTTCTTTTGTATCATCTGGCTCAGAAATTTGTTTTACAAAGGTTTTAGTAATCTGTTTTTGTGGATTTTTAAACACATCTAATACATTACCTTGTTCAACAACTTCACCATTCTCCATTACAGCTACCCGATGGCATATTTTACGAATAACATGCATTTCATGAGTAATGAGGACAATTGTTAAACCTAAGCGCTTATTAATATCAACTAGTAAGTCTAAAATCGAATCTGTTGTTTGTGGATCTAATGCAGAGGTAGCCTCATCACATAATAATACTTTTGGATTATTGGCTAACGCTCTTGCGATACCTACTCGCTGCTTTTGACCACCACTTAACTGAGACGGATACGCATTTTCGCGGCCATCTAAGCCTACAAGCTTAATGAGCTCATCAACACGCTTTAATCTTTCTGATTTTTTTACACCAGCAATTTCTAATGGAAAAGCAATATTTTCTCTAACAGTTCTTGACCATAGTAAATTAAAGTGTTGAAAGATCATGCTTATTTCTAAACGTGCTTTTCGAAGCTTAGCTCCAGAGATCGAATCGATTTTGCTACCGGCAACATTCACTTCACCACTGGTTGGTTTCTCAAGCCCGTTTAATAATCTTATCAAGGAACTTTTACCCGCTCCACTATATCCAATGATTCCAAAGATTTCACCCTTCTCAATCTTTAAATTCACATTATTAACAGCTTTAACTTGAGTTGATTTTGTTTCATATATTTTATTAACATTTGATAATGTAATCATACCGTCACCTTCTTTCTTGTTACTTAAGTATTAAATAAATATAAAATAAAAAACCTTTCTGCCAAATGAGCAGAAAGGCACTAAATAGTCCTTTCTCTCATCTCTCAAAGCAACTGCTTTGCGTGAATTGGCACCATTTCAACATATGTTGATGGTTGCCGGGCTTCGTCGGGCACTTCCCTCCACCTCTCTTGATAAGAGCATTTTATATTAAATTCAGTCATGTCGGTTTTTAAATACGAGTGTGATTGTATCATGTAATAAAAATTAATGTCAATTGAAATTAAGTATTTATAAAATTGGAAAAATTCAGGACCTTTCTGTTTATAAACAAAAAAAGGATGACAATATACTGTCACCCTTTCCTTGCTATATTAACTTGTTCTAAGCTTTAATACCTGTCACTTTATATGCGTAACAAGCTTGAGTTAATGATTATATAAAATGAGGATCTTTATATTAATTTAATCAATGCCTCGAACTTAAGGAAATCACGGTAAGATCCCTTTATTTCTATATTGCCCAGCGAGACTAACTGTTTTAAGCTAATTCTGTTTCCTACCATTTCCTCTAAATCCGGTTCTTCCCCTTCAATTAGAAAATCAATTTTAGGTGGTGGAGAAGATAATTCCCTGGATTTTTCTGCAGAAAGTTCAAGAAAATAACTCGATTTATTTATAGGTCTAATCTCAACAAGTAACATTCTGTTCATTAAAATTGGCTTAATAAATTCAGCTTTATTTAAACTGGAAATAAAATCTGTAATAAACATAAGAATATCCTCCCGATATTAATTCGTTAGTTACTAACTTCATTTAATATCAGAAGAATCCTTTAAATAGAACTCGACAGTTTCTGCCTGTACAATTAATTTTTTTACTATTTCCCAAGAAATATGTCATATTACCGAATATATTGTTTAAGAAGTTCGTAAAGATTTCCAACAGATTGGAATGCGTAAACCTTTTCCTTCACTTCCCCATCTTCACAAAG
>JAPSLU010000248.1 GCA_031180405.1 Bacillus sp. (in: firmicutes)
GAAAAGAGCCTTATTAATGATTAGCTACTTTCTTTAAGCCACCTGGCTTGTTGTGAACAGCTATTTTTTCAAGTAATTGATTACTCTCTGTGTTCACTCCTATTAAATTCACTTTTACACCATTTTGATGATACTTTATAACAACTTTATCAATAGCACCTACAGCTGAATCATCCCATAAGTGCGCCTGGGTTAAGTCTAAATCAATTTCTTTTACATCTTCTTTAAAGTTAAAGTTTTCAACAAATTCTGTAACAGAGGCAAAAAATAGCTGACCTGACACGTGAAAAATTTTCTTACCAGACCCATCTGCAGATAAGCTTGTTACTTTTACCTTCGAGATTTTAGCCGCGAAGAAAATGGCACTTAATAGAATCCCCACAAGAACACCTTTTGATAAGTCATGGGTCATAATAACAGTTATAACAGTTACGATCATAACTATTGAATCTGTTAGTGGTATTTTGTGAAGAGACTTCAAGTAAGACCAATCAAACGTGCCGATTGAAACCATCATCATAACACCAACAAGGGCTGCCATCGGAATTTGCACTAGAAAATCATTTAATAATAAAATTAAAACCATTAAAAAAGTACCAGCTACAAGAGTTGATAGCCGACCTCTACCACCTGATTTAACATTTATTACAGACTGTCCAATCATTGCACAACCGGCCATTCCACCAAAGAATGCTGAAACAATGTTCGCAATCCCCTGTCCTCGCGCTTCTTTATTTTTATCACTTGACGTATCTGTCATATCATCAACAATTTGCGCTGTTAACAACGACTCTACTAGACCAACAATTGCAATCGATAAGGAGTAAGGAAAAATGATTTGTAATGTTTCAAAATTCAATGGAATATCTGGTAATAAGAACATCGGTAAAGCTTGAGTTAATTCACCCATATCCCCTACAGTTCGTACTCCACTTCCAGTCATTACAGCAATAATCGTGATCACAATAATAGCAACCAGAGGTGACGGTACAGCTTTTGTAAAACGTGGTAAAATATAGATAATCGCAAGTGCACCAGCCACCATCGCATACATCGTCCAAGACTCTCCAACAAAATGTGGTAACTGTGAAGTAAAGATGAGTATAGCTAAGGCGTTAACAAACCCTGTCATTACTGATCTAGGCACAAATTTCATTAATTTCCCTAATTTTAATACACCCATAATAATCTGCAGAATACCCGTTAAGATTGTTGCTGCGAGTAAATACTGAAGTCCATAATCTGCAACTAACGTGACCATGATCAATGCGGTTGCACCTGTTGCTGCAGAGATCATTCCAGGACGTCCTCCAACAAAAGCAATTGTCACAGCAATACAAAATGAAGCATACAATCCTACCATAGGATCTACACCAGCAATAATCGAAAACGCAATAGCTTCAGGTATTAATGCAAGAGCAACAACGATTCCTGCTAATACATCACCTTTGATGTTTCCAAACCACTCATATTTAATTGTATTTAAATTCAAAAACGACACTCTCCCTTTTTATTTTTTTATGACTTTCAACTCTCATGAAAGTCGGGTCCGTTATTAACAACAAGCATTATATATGTTTTTGTTGTTTTTGTGAAATTACATGTAAGCGATACCAACTTATTAATTCTAATATTTTCTCCTGATACTTATCATTTTCAACCTCACACAATAAGATTTAATAAATTTGGTGTTTTCACATAAGAAAATACTTCCTTTAAGGAAAGTTTCTATAGGGGGGATTAGATGTTCAAAAAGATCTTACTTGCTGCTGACGGTTCAATTCACTCATTAAGAGCAGCAGAAAAGGCAATAGAAATAGCTAAGTACACACCACAAGCATCTGTCGATGTAGTCTATGTTGTAGATAGTAAAACATCAAAGGAAGATGTTCTTCAAAATTGGAATAAGTATGACACAGAAATGAAACGTAGAGAAAAGATGTCATTCATTGAACAGAAGGCTCTAAAAAATCATATTAACTATGACATTAAAATTGTTCGAGGAGAACCAGGTCCAACCATCGTAAAATTTGCAAATGAGCATCAATATGATTTGGTTGTTGTTGGCAGCCGCGGCTTAAATATGATGCAGGAAATGGTTCTTGGTAGTGTTAGCCATAAAGTTGCAAAAAGGGCAAAATGCCCTGTTTTAATCGTAAAATAGAATTTTATATAAAAATCACTTCCTCTAATTTAGAGAAAGTGATTTTTTAAGCTATCTACTAATTATCCCCTTTTAAATCCCATTTCAAGACAGTAAAGCTGGCATCCTTTGATGCTCCAAATGTGATTGAGTCGTTCAAAGGATTTGGGAAAATTCGTGAAGTAAATGTTTCTTGGCCATCATTAATAAATAGTTCTACTGAAGATGAATCAATAAATATTCGGAGATTTTTTAGTTCGCTAAGTGAGCATTGACGTTTTTCAGTTGTCCCGTCAACATAGCTCTTCCTTTCAAACGTGATAACCCCTTGATCCGACGAATAGATGATTCTTCCACCATCACTAATTAATATTTCCAGCCAACCCTCAGTTATTTCAATATCTTGAATGAATATTTCCAATGATTTACCCTTGATACCATCCAGTTCCTTATATTCTTTTCTAAACGTTACAGAGTGTGTGACAGCATCTTCACTTCTAAGCTGCTCTAGCTCGCTAACAGGAACTTGATACACTTTCCCATCCACCAATTTCAATTCTCTTGGCAGCGTCATATTATGAATCCACTTATATTCTATTGTTGGGTGATCTTGTTCATTTTGGTCTGGTACACTCATCCAGCCAAAAAGGAGCCTTCTCCCTTGATGATCTTTTGTCGTTTGAGGGGCATAAAAGTCAAAGCCACGATCAAGCTCTTCAAAATCATCATGATGATAAAGACCTGTCTGCGGATCAAATTTTCCTACAACATAGCCTGCTTGGTAAACATTTTGAAATTTCATGCCTTGTGGTTCTAGACCTTGTGGAGAAAAAACAAGAATATCTTTTGCATCTAGGTGAAATAAGTCTGGGCATTCAAACATATAACCAAAGTCACCCAGCTTCCCTTTCCCACCTCCGGCAAGAATTCCACTATAAGTCCATTCCAATAAATCTTTTGAGTGAAGCAATGCAACAGCACCTTTTAATTCCTTCGTTTGAGCCCCAACTACCATATAATACATGTCATTCTGTCGCCAAACTTTTGGATCTCGAAAATGTGCAGTAAACCCTTCTGGTAAGTAAACAAGAGGACCTTTTTTATCAAAATGCACTCCATCTTCAGAAACGGCTAAACATTGGTAGGTTTCACGATTATTTTGATCATCTTTCACATTTCCTGTGTAATAAGCATATATTTTCCCTTCGTGCTCAATGGCACTTCCTGAATAGCAGCCGTTTTTTTCATACCACTCAGAAGGAGTTAACGCGATTTCTTCATGTTTCCAGTTCACTAAATCTTTCGAAGAATAATGTCCCCAAAACTTTGCACCATGATCTGTTTTAAATGGCATCCATTGATAATAAAGATGATACACTCCATCCACTTGAATAAAACCATTTGGATCATTTAACAATCCAACTGGAGGCATAAGGTGATAAGTCAACCTGTATGGATCCTGTTCTACTATGCTCTTTTGCTTTTCGACCTCTTCATACGCTTCTTGTCGTAGTTGTTCATCCTTTGTCACTGTTCTTCCACCTACTTATTTTCAACTTTTCAAATGAAAGGGTTGACTCTGACAATCAAAGCCAACCCTTACTTTCTTATTTTGATTCTTCTTTCCAGCCTAATAGTAATGTAGCCACAAACGCACCAACTACTGCAATAATAAACCCAATACCGTAGTTAATAGGGTCTTGAACAATAGCAAACTGTGGAATTCCTGTTAATCCAATTCCATTTGCCATTACTTGAGTGAATACAACATACGCTCCACCTAAAGCACCGCCGATAGCTGCCCCAATAAATGGACGGCGATATTTTAAGTTTACCCCAAAAATCGCTGGCTCTGTAATACCAAGGAACGCTGATACAGCTGCTGGTACAGCAATTTCTTTCGTTTTCTTATTTTTTGTTTTAAAGAAAACCGCAAGAGTAGCTCCACCTTGTGCGACATTTGACATTGCCCAAATCGGTAGTAAATAGTTTCCTCCAACATTAGCTAATAGTTCCGCTTCAATCGCATGGAAGCTATGATGAACACCCGTTAAAACGATGGTTGAATATAGACCACCGAAGACAAGTCCTGCAATAGGCCCTGCAGAGTTATATACAACATCTAACACTGTTGTAATTCCGTTGCCCAATACTCTTCCTAATGGCCCAATAACTAGTAGAGCAAAAAAACCAGTAAAAATAACAGTTAAGAAAGGTGTAACAAGTAAATCAATGACATTAGGAATAACTTTTCGTAATCCTTTTTCAATTTGCGCCATAATGTAAACAGTCAAAAGAACAGGGATAACAGTACCTTGATACCCAAGCATTTCAACCCCAAAACCAAAGAAATCAAGTGTCGATGGCTCAGCATTTCCTAATCCCCATGGGTTTAGTAGAGCAGGGTGTATCATAATTCCACCAATTACAGCCCCAAGATATCCATTTGCTCCAAATTCCTTTGCTGCACTAAAACCGATTAAAATAGGTAAAATGATAAAGGCAGCTGATGAAAACATATCAAGCATAACGAATAATCCACTTTCAGGGTCTACCCAGTTATACGTTTTCATTAGACCTAAAAGACCCATTAACATACCGGCTGCAACAATGGCTGGTATAATTGGAACGAAAATATTTGATAAGGTACGAGCAAAACGAGCAAAAGGATTCATCTTACGTTTTGCTGCATCTCCATGAGATTCACTTTTATTTGAATTGTTATCCTCCATTGAAACACCAACCAATGGTGCAAAGTATTGGTATACTTTGTTAACTATTCCTGTACCAAAAATAATTTGAAACTGCCCAGAGCTTGAAAAGGCTCCTTTTACTCCATCTAATTCCTCAATTGCATTTTTGTCTATTTGACTTTCATCTTCAATCACTAAACGAAGACGAGTTGCACAGTGAGCTGCACTAATAACATTGTTTTTACCGCCGAGCTTTGTTACAAGCTCTTCAGCAACTTTCTGATGATTCATGTTGATATCCTCCTTATATGATATAGAATCCCCCAAAATACAACAAAAAGACCTAAAACATATAAGTATTAAATAGGTAGCGAAACGAAGATGATCTACCTATGTCATCTTATATATCTTAGGTCTTGCCTGCGTAATCAGTAACAATCCTACATATGAAATTGTTTGAATGAGTTTATTTTATAATACACATATGGAAACGTCAACAAAAAACTCTAAATTTCGACATTCTTACTTTAATAGTCTTTGAATATGGATCGCAATATAAGCAACCTCAGAGTACGGAAAGATAATCTCATATTCTTTACTTAAATTATCTAATATCTTCTGTGAGTATTCATAAGCTTTTTTGTACTTAACTTTTATAAGCTCAAGCATGTCTTGATCAATAGGATCAAACTGCTCTCCTTCTTGAATCCGATTTAATGCAAAACGCAAATGTGTAATCAGTCTTTGGTAGTTGATAGAAGATTCCTCAATCTTATCACCTATATATGATTCAACCTGCTCAACAAAATCACTTAAAATAGAAGCTTGTTTTAATGATTCACTCATCGACGGTGCATCCATTTTCGCTGTGTGAATATGAAGAGCAATATGAGCCACTTCATCTTCAGGTATATCTATACCCAGCTTTTTCTTAATTTCATCCTTTGCCCACAACCCTATTTCAAACTCTTTTTTATAGAGCATTTTTATTTCGTTTAATAGTTTATTTTTAATTGGTATACCTTGTTGAATTCGCTCCAATGCAAAAGAGAGATGATCAGTTAAGGCAATATGAATATGATCACTTAATGGTCCATTTAAATGTCCCTCAGCATAACTAATGATATTTTCAGCCAACTCAATATGTGTCTCTGGCAATGTCGAGAGCAATTGTTGAAACTTTTCTGAAGAAGCTTCGTGTAGCACAAAGATTTTTTCAATTTTGTTTTTTGGCACAATGTCATTTCTTTGCTTTTGAAAAGCGATTCCGGGTCCCATCACAATTTTTTCCTGTGGCCCATCTATCACAACTACGGCATTGTTGTTTAAAATTCTAAAGATCCGCATGAAAATCCTCCGTACTTTTAATAAACATATATTATCATTAATCGTTTAAACATAGTAAAGTTTATTATTATGATACCTCGATCAAAAGCAACAGTAGTCATTTTCTCTCCATTACGCTTACTCGATATTCATTTGGTGTTAGTCCTACCAACCTTTTAAAAACTTTACTAAAGTATTTATCATTCTGATATCCAACTTTAAAAGAAATTTCATACACCTTTAAATGGGGATTTTCTAGAAGTTCTTTCGCTTTTTCGATTCTAATTTTCGTTAGATAATTGGTTAATGTCTCATGATATTCCTGTTTGAACTTTCTAGATATATATTCACGACTTAGAAAAAACCGTTCAGCAATTTCTTGTAATGTTACATCCTTATCATAGTTCTTCCTTAAAAAAGCTTCAATCTCTTGTATACTGCTTACTTCTTTTTGATATTTTACATCATTTAAAAGATGTATTAATTTATAAAATTCCTTCCGTTTTTCCTCTTTAAAT
>JAPSLU010000249.1 GCA_031180405.1 Bacillus sp. (in: firmicutes)
AGCGGAAGGTGCGAGACTCCTGTGGGAGCTGTGGGACAGGTGAGACCCCGCAGACGCAAAGCGTTGAGGAGGCTCACCGCCCACCCCACGGAAAGCGAGCATCCTGGAGCTCAAATCAACCATCTCAACACTTATTACAAATCAAAAAGTTTGCAAAAAACAGCCATAGAAAAAAGACCGCAAAGCAAACTCAATTTCAATTAGTTTGTCTACAGTCTGAAGTTCCCTTATACAGGGAGCTTTTTTTATGAATTGGTTCATAAAAGTTACTAGAAAACATTTACGTCACAAAACACTACATACTTGTAGACGAAGAATGTTACATGAAGGATAATTTAGAAAATTCAATTAATTATTAAATACGATAGAGGTGATTCATTATTGTCAACTTCTCGTCTTGCCATCGAAATGACAGATATCGTAAAAAAATTCGGTCATGTATTAGCAAGTGATCACGTTAATTTTTCCGTAGAAAAAGGAGAAATTCATGCTTTATTAGGTGAAAATGGAGCAGGTAAGAGCACAATCATGAGTATGCTATCTGGAATCTATAAAGCGGACAGTGGAACAATATCCATTCATGGTAAACCCTGTCAGATACGTTCTCCAAAGGAATCTATGAATCTAGGGATTGGCATGGTGCATCAAAACTTTCGTTTAGTGCAAACACTTTCAGCAATTGAAAATATTATTCTCGGAGAAAAAGGTCAAGTATGGCGGGGTTCCTCCTGGATGAAAAAAAAGAAAGAAGAAATTGAAAAAATTTCTGAACAGTACGGCTTAAAGTTTCCGTTAAATGTACCAATTTGGCAGCTTTCCGTTGGAGAGCAGCAGCGCGTTGAAATTGTAAAAACTCTCCACCGCGGGGCAGATATTATTATTTTCGACGAACCTACATCGGTCTTAACTCCTGGTGAAGCTGATCAATTATTTTTAACTATGCAAGAGCTAAAACGCCATGAAAAAACAATGATAATTACAACCCATAAATTAAAAGAAGTGATGGCTGTTGCAGACCGCATTTCCGTTATGAGGAAAGGCAAAATGATTGCTAGCATGAATCGGGAGGCCACTTCCGTACGTGATTTATCTAAGTTAATGGTAGGTAGAGAACTAACAAATGGAGTAACTATCGAATCACATCCAATAGGCAAGCCTATCCTTCAGGTCAAAAACCTTTCAGTACAAGCCGAACATGGTTCAAATGCAATAAGTCAAGTAGATTTTACTATTCATGAACACGAGATTGTTGGAGTTGCTGGAGTGGCAGGAAATGGACAAAAAGAACTTGCAGAAGCATTAACAGGACTCATCCACTGGAATAGCGGCACAGTAATTTTTCAGGACAAAACCTTAACGAAGCCTTCTGTTCAAAGCTTAATCGATAAAGGTATAGCACATATTCCAGAAGACCGAATGAAGAGTGGTCTCGCAGGCAGTTTAGGTATAGTAGATAACTTGCTACTTAAATCATACCGGACAAAAAAACGAACACATTTAGGTTTGCTGAAAAAGAAACAAAATGAACACTGGGCGAAAGAACTAGTTAAAACATTTGAGATACGTACACCAGACATACACAGTCCAGTTCGACAGCTTTCAGGCGGAAATCAACAAAAGTTATTATTCGCAAGAGAAATTGATCAAAATCCGAAATTAATGATCGCGGTCCACCCCTCTCAAGGACTAGATGTAGGAGCGACAGAAGCTATTCATCAAATGTTACTTCAATTACGACATTCAGGAGGAGGAATCCTTCTCATTTCCGAGGATTTAGATGAAGTGATGCAGTTATCTGACAAAATTCTCGTTCTTTATAACGGCAAAGTAAACGGAATGATCGAAAGGGGGCAGGCAAATAAAGAGTACATTGGTCAATTAATGGCAGGCTTAGATGCGAAGGAAGGAGTTGTTTTATGAGTCAAAAAACTTCGATTGAACATTCAGTTATGAATCTTAAAAGGGAAAAAAAGAGAAATTTTCTACCCTTTAAGCTCGAATATGATCCACATAAAAAATCAAATAACATGTTTGTATCATTGATATCCATACTTGCTGCTTTAATTTTATGTGCTCTCTTTATTCTCTTTAATGGGATGAACCCAATTACTGTTTATGTCAAAATGCTGCAAGGAGCATTTGGCTCAAGCTTTGGTATTAGTGAAACACTTGTAAAGGCAACCCCTCTTTTACTTTGTGGACTTGGAGTGGCAATTGCGTATCGGATTTCGATTTGGAATATTGGAGCAGAAGGACAATTTTTATTAGGTGCAATCGGTGCTACAGCAATCACTATTTATTTACCACAGCTGCCAGGAATTCTTTATATACCACTTATGTTGATTGTGGGAATCGCATCTGGAGCATTGTGGGGCTTATTAACCGCAATACCTCGTACATATTTTCAAGTAAATGAACTAATTACCTCTCTTATGTTAAATTATGTTGCTCTTTTACTATTGGATTACTTTGTTTTTGGACCTTGGCGTGACCCGGAGGGTTTTAATTTTCCTGGAACACCGATTTTTTCTCCATCACAATTACTGGCTACAATCGGTGATACAAGGCTGCATATCGGTTTGTTTTTTGCCGTTTTGGCTGTGGTCCTTTTTTCCTTTTTAATGTTAAAAACTCGATGGGGATATGAATTACGTTTATTAGGGGCAAACCCGTCTGCAGCAAAGTATGCAGGGATACGGATTAATAAACATATTTTAATTGTCATGATGATAAGCGGGGGTTTAGCTGGATTGGCTGGGATGATTGAAGTTTCAGGAGTTGCCGGAAGACTCATGTATGGAGTATCTCCAGGTTATGGATATACCGCTATCATCGTTGCATGGCTAGCGAAATTAAATCCATTTGCGATGATCATTTCTTCTGTTTTTATTGGAGGATTGATCGTCGGGGGGTACAGCGTTCAAACAATTGGCTTACCTTCATCGATGTCTTTTATGTTACAAGGAGCCATTTTATTTTGTTTAATCGGCGGAGAAATGCTTAGTAAATATCGATTAAAGAGAGTGAACAGCGAAGATTAATATTTTAATAGAAAGGAGGAAGCTTTATGGATGTGGTGGTGTTATTAGTAACAGCAGCAATTTCCGCTGGAACACCTTTATTATTTGCAATCTTAGGCGGCATTTTAAGTGAAAAAGCTGGAGTAATCCACTTAGGAACAGAAGGGATTATGCTTATTGGGGCAGTGATGTCCTGTATCTTTTTTATACAAACCGAAAGTTTGGTACTAACATTTTGTATTGCTCTGCTAGCTTCTGCAGCACTTGGTTTCATACATGCATTCCTGTGCATTACGCTTCGAGCAAATCAAATTGTTAGTGGCTTGGCCATTACGTTATTCGGAACAGGCTTGAGCGCATATCTTGGAAAAGCTGTTGCAGGGGTTGCTTTACCGGTATCTATTCCAAAAGTGTCAATAGGATCGCTTGAAGTCATTCCATATATCGGAAATATCTTTTCAAATTTTGATCTATTTATATGGATGAGTATTCTTATAACTGTCCTCTTATATTTTTATATGTATAAAACATCTTGGGGTCTACATCTAAAAGCAGTTGGTGACAGCCCATCAACATCAGATGTTATGGGAATTTCAGTAATAGGCTTTCGTTATGTTCATGTAATTGTTGGTTCCATGCTCATGGGGCTTTCAGGTTTTTACTTAATAATGGCTTATTCACCAAATTGGATTGAAGGCATGACAGCCGGAAGAGGATGGATCGCAATCGCCTTAATCATCTTTGCGAGATGGAATCCACTATATGCTTTAGGTTGTGCCTACTTCTTCGGCGGTCTTGATGCTTTGGGCTTCAGAATTCAATTATTTGAAATTGGTATACCATCTTATTTTCTGAAGATGATTCCATATGTTGCTACGATTCTAGTACTCATGTTTATAGGTTGGAAAAATAGACATAAGCCATCAATCGAACCAAAATCGTTAGGCGTCCCATATTTTCGCGAGCAACGCTTTTAATCTTACCGATCTCTTAAAAGGAGGTGGTATACACTTACTTATCTATTCTTAAAAATCAAAGGGGGATTTAAATGAAAAAAAAATGGTTTACTATGTTGGTACTTATGATCATGATAATCGTGTTCACAGCCTGTTCACAGGAAACCTCTCAACCAGAAATCAAAACAGAAGCAACAACAGAAACAACTGAAATGCCCAAGGTTGCTTTTGTCTATATCGGAGTACCAGGTGATGGTGGCTGGACTTTCGAGCATGATAAAGGAAGACAATTAGTTGATGAAACATTCGGAATAACATCTACAACAGTGGAGAATGTTCCAGAAGGACCTGATGCTGAGCGAGTCATTGAAGAACTTGCTCAAGATCACGATATTATTTTCACTACAAGCTTTGGTTATATGGATCCAACTTTAAATGTAGCTAATAAATATCCTGATGTTGTATTCATGCATGCCACTGGCTATAAAACAGCAGATAATTTAGGTACATACCAAGGAAAGGGCTATCAACCTGGCTATTTAGCAGGAATTGCTGCAGGGAAATTAACCGAAAACAACAAAATAGGCTATGTTGGTGCATTTCCAATTCCTGAGGTAATTTACACAATTAACGCATTTACTCTTGGTGCACAAAGTGTAAACCCAGATATCGAAGTATCTGTTGTTTGGAGTAATACATGGTTTGACCCAGCAACCGAACGACAAGCTGCCATCACTTTATTAGATGAAGGTGTAGATGTTCTTGCAAACTATCAAGATTCACCAGCTGGTATCCAAGCAGCTGCAGAACGAGGAGTTTGGGGAATGGGGAACGATTCTGACATGAATAAATATGCACCTGACACCTATGTCACAAACCCAACACTAAATTGGGGCCCGTACTATGTTGATGTCGTTCAAAGTGTAATTGATGGAACATGGGAATCTGGGTCTTATTACGGAGGATTAAAAGAAGGAATGGTTGACCTTGCACCATTCGGAAAAAATGTACCACAAGAAGTTCAAGAAGAAGTTGAAGCGAAAAAGCAAGAAATCATTAATGAAAGCTTTGAAGTGTTTACAGGCCCAATCACTGATCAAGCTGGTGAGGTCAAACTAAAAGAAGGGGAAAAAATGCCTTTAGAAGACATTTTAAGCATGAACTGGTTTGTCAAAGGTGTTAAAGGGTCGATTCCAGAATAAACGTGAAAGGATGACAATAATTGATTGTAAAAGACCCTGTACTACTTCACCAATGGCATCCTGTTTTGTTATCCGATGAATTAACTGATTTACCTAAAGGCATTGAGATCTTAGGTGAAAAAGTTGTCGTCTTTCGAACCTCCCATGGGGTCCATGCGTTTAAAGATTTATGTATCCACCGAGGAGTTCCTTTATCACTCGGAAAGATTGTTAACGACGAAATTATATGTCCATATCATGGATGGACATATAATTATTGTGGAACATGTACACGCATCCCCGCTTTACCTGAGGGAAAAGCAATCCCTACTAAAGCAAAGACAATTACCTATCACTGTACGGATGAGCTCGGGTTCATATGGGTTTGTTTAGGTCAACCAGAACATATTAGGCCATCAATTGGCGCTTTAACAGCAAACAGCACAAATTTAATACAAGTAAAAATGGGTCCATATGACTTGGCAGCAGCAGGTCCTCGTGTGATTGAAAACTTTTTGGATGTATCACACCTTATGTTTGTTCATGAAGGACTATTAGGTGATAGTCAATTTCCAGAAATAAGTGACTACCAGGTTCATTATAGAGATGGAATCCTCATTTCCGATGAAATAGATATTTATCAGCCTGACCCTGATGGAAGGGGCCATGGTGTCCAGGCGAAATATACGTATAAAGTGTATCATCCCTTATGTGCTGGATTCAGAAAAACCATCGACGATTCAGATGAATTCTTTGATTTATATCTTGTCGTATTGCCCGTGAATGAACAGAAAAGTAAAGCATATATGGTCATGGAACGAAATTATGCGGTGGAAGAAGATGAGAACGTATTTATTCAATTCCAAGATCTATTAATTGAACAAGATAAAGTAATTGTTGAAAGTCAGAAACCTGAATTGCTACCACTTGACCTTCAAGCAGAATTACACCTAAAAAGCGACCGAGTCAGCATTGCATATCGAAAACTGTTGAAAGAAGTAGGGCTAACGTTTGGAACAGAATAATAGGAATTAGGGGGAGAGTCGTTTTGATCTTCCTCTTTTTAAGTAATATAATAATATTATGTCAACTGATATGAAGAAGGCCGAAATATTCGTAGATTCATCCCAGCGGTTTTTGTCGTAATATGACTAATCGAAAATAATAAACTTAAAATCGATAATAAATTCATAGAATCGAAAATATATTCTCAGAATAGAAAATACACCATTAGAAATCGAAAAAAAGGCGGATATGCACTTTTTTCTTCGACAGAAAATTCAAATGACAAATTACAAGCCCCTACTTTAGAATGGTTTAGTTTCTTCCCCAACAGTCCAACTAGTTCAAAACTCCTGTATATCTACCTTTAAACACTTCATATTTACTATGAAAGAATAATATTAAAGTCATAATTAAACTCTTTTAGAAAATAGTCTTTACAGCAAAATATGTCTAATTGATAGGTGATCCACTCTATTACTACACCCAACAAATAATTGTAAAATAATAATGTGCCATAA
>JAPSLU010000250.1 GCA_031180405.1 Bacillus sp. (in: firmicutes)
GGAGTATCCGTTGGGATTAATCTGTTTTTCAATATTATTTATTAATTCCATAAAAAAGGGAAGAGATTCATAGTGTTCTGTAACAATTCCTGAATTTGTACAAGCCACAAACCTTAATAATTTATTTCGGGTTTGGAGGTATTGATCTGCTTTTATAATTGGACGTGGGATATATCCATGTTCCTGCGCAATTTTAATTATTTTTTCACGTGTTTCCTCACTTACCCCATTTTTTCCATTTAAAGCTAAAGAAACAGCCGATTTTGAGACATTTGCCAATTTAGCGATATCATTTATTTTCATAAAGATTCCTCCTATCTAATATATTGTTATAAACAACAACTAAATATTTTTATTGAATTATATCATAAACAATATAGAGGTGTATGATTGTTTAGTCCTAATAAATCACCGGAAATGTTATGATGTATAGGAAAACAGGTTGAGGTTGCTAGTTTAATATAAATTTTTTATATAAATAATTTAAAAGATAACTAAAAAACATCAGTTTTGTTTATTGACTATTTTCAAAAAAGGAACTATTATGTATTTAAATTAATATAAATTATTTTAGTTGTTTAGTTTATGTATGCGCTTTAAAAAATTCATAGAATATTAGACTAAATCTTAGATTTCTCAGGAGGTACTTACACACATGCAAAAGTTAAAATTAGGTTTTGCACCTACACGTCGATTTGTTTTTAGTAAAGAAGATGCACTTAAATATAAAAACTTAATTAGAGAAAAAATTGAAAGCTTTGGATTAGATATTGAGATCGTTGATTTAGAGGGTATTAACGAGGAAGGTCTATTACATGAACGACTTGAAGAGCCTGCGATCATTAGACGTTTTAGAGATGCCGAAGTGGATGCGTTGTTTTTTCCTCACTGTAACTTTGGAACGGAAGATATTGTGGCTCGTGTGGCAAAAGCAATTGGAAAACCGGTATTGCTTTGGGGGCCAAGAGATGAGGCGCCACTAGAAAATGGCATGCGCCTTCGTGATTCACAATGTGGAATTTTTGCAACAGGGAAGGTTTTAAGACGCTTTAATGTAAAGTTTACATATATTACGAACTGCCGCGTTGATGATCCAATCTTCGAGAGAGGTTTTAAAAATTTCATTGGGGCTGCAAATGTAGTTAAGCATTTTAGTAGTTTAAGAATTTTACAGATTTCAACTCGTCCGTCTGATTTCTGGTCAGTTATTTGTAATGAGGGTGAATTATTAGAGACATTTGGTATTCAAATTCATCCTATAACTCTTGATGAGTTAAAGAAAAAAACGTTAAAAATTGAAAAGGCAGATAGCCCGGAATTAAGTGAGGCTATGAATTATATCAAGGAAAAGCTTGATTGGAGCGCAGTGACTGAAGAGGATGTTAGAAGAATTGCTTCATTAAAAGTCGCCATGAAACAGTTGGCTGAGGAAACAAATAGTACAGCGATTGCAATCCAATGTTGGTCAACACTACAAGATATTATTGGTATTATGCCTTGCTTAGCAAATGCAATCCTAACAGATGAACAAATTCCAGTTACTTGTGAAACAGATATACATGGAGCGATAACATCGATTATGGTTCAAGCAGCAACATTAAATACACATCCAACTTTCTTTGCCGACATCACGGTTCGTCATCCTGAGAATCCAAACGGTGAATTACTGTTCCACTGTGGGAACTTCCCAGTATCACTAAGTAAAGAAGAAAAACCTAAATTAAACAAACACTTCTTATTTGATGACCATTCACCAGGAACTCATGAAGGTGAAATTAAAGGTGGAGAAATGACTTTAGCCCGCTTTGATGGAGACCACGGTGAGTATTCTATCTTCCTAGGGAAAGCAAAAGGAATTGAAGGACCTTTTACTAGAGGCTCATATGTATGGGTTGAGGTAAATGACTGGCCATTATGGGAAGAAAAATTAGTTAAAGGTCCATATATTCATCATTCAGTAGGAATTCATGCAAACGTAATTCCAGTACTTTTTGAAGCGTGTGAATATATCCCTGGTTTAACTCCAGACCCTGTTGATCCAACAGTAGAAGAAATCAAGGCATGGTTGCGTGGTAGTGATCTTAACAAATAAAGGATTCTAATGTTAATTAAAAAATGGGAGGTTCTTTAATATGGAAGAGATTGCATTTTTAAAAAGTAAAGCGATAGAAATTCGAAAATCATTATTAACGATGATCTATGAGGCAAGAACAGGTCATACTGGTGGCTCGCTATCAAACACTGATATTTTAACAGTATTATATTATAAGATCATGAACATTGATCCAAATAATCCAAAATGGGAAGAACGTGATCGTTATGTTCAGAGTAAAGGACACGCGGTTGAATCTTTATGGGCAATTTTAGCAGATAAGGGCTTCTTTCCTAAAGAAGAACTAAAAACTTTTTCCAAGTTCAATTCTAGGCTAATAGGCCATCCAAATAATAAAGTACCAGGCATTGAGATGAATACAGGTTCCTTAGGGCATGGTCTACCAATTTCTGTTGGAATGGCATTAGCTGCTAAGATGGACGGAAAATCGTATCGAGTTTATACCTTAATGGGAGATGGAGAGCAGGCAGAGGGCTCGGTATGGGAAGGTGCGATGGCAGCTGCGCAATACAAGCTAGATAATTTAATCGCAATAATTGACCGGAATCGTCTACAAATTACAACCAATACAGAAGGTGTCATGGGTCTTGAACCACTTGGAGATAAATGGAGAAGCTTTGGGTGGGAAGTAGTTGAAGTAGATGGAAATGATGTTGAACAACTAGTTAATGTGTTAAGTAATACGCCTAAAACATCTGGAAAACCGACATTAATTCTTGCTAATACAGTAAAAGGAAAAGGCGTTTCATTTGCTGAAAATCAAGTCGGATGGCACCATCGTGTTCCAACTGAAGAAGAGTACAACTTAGCTATGGAGGAACTTTCAAAACAATTGGAGGTTTTAGTATGAAAAATGTTGCAGTGAAACCATCAAAAGGTAATAAAATAGCCAATCGCCAAGCAATTAGTGAGATATTATTAGAACTTGGTAAAAAAGATAGAGATATATTAGTGCTTACAAGTGATTCTAGAGGATCAGCATCAATGGTTCAGTTTGGAAATGAATTGCCAGAACAAATTGTTGAGGTTGGAATCGCTGAACAAAACATTGTTGGTGTAGCGTCTGGCTTGGCACATTCTGGTAAGAAACCGTTTATTGCTTCACCAGCTTGTTTCTTAAGTATGAGAAGTATCGAACAAATAAAAGTAGATGTTGCCTATTCACAAACAAATGTAAAGTTAATAGGGATAAGTGGAGGCGTTAGCTACGGTGCACTTGGTATGTCACATCACTCCTTACAAGATATAGCAGTAACACGTGCTATACCTGGTCTTGATGTCATGATGCCTGCAGATCGTCACGAAGCAAAGAAAATGATTGAACAATTAGTTAAAAGTGACCGACCAGCCTATGTAAGAATCGGACGTAATCCTGTTGAAGATTCCTATGTATCTGATGATTACGAATTTGAAATTGGGAAAGCTGTTACGATGAGGGATGGCAATGATTTAACGATTATTGCTAGTGGAGAAACGGTTCGTGTAGCATTAGACTCTGCAGAAGCACTAGCACAAGAAGGAATTAATTGTAGAGTCATCAACATGCACACAATCAAGCCTTTAGATGAAGAAGCTATTATTAGAGCAGCACGTGAGACTGGAAAAATTATTACCATCGAAGAGCACAGCATACATGGTGGTTTAGGTGCAGCTGTTGCTGAAGTGGTCATTCAACATCAACCGGTTCCTGTTAGAATCATTGGAATACCAGACGAACCTCCTATTACTGGGAATACTGCTGAGGTCTTTGCACATTATGGGATTAGTGTGGATAATGTAAAAAATATCGCTTTGCAATTGAATAATAATTAATCGAGGGATAGATATGACAATAAACTATATTCTTGCAATCGATCAAAGCACATCTGGAACAAAAGCTTTAGTTGTAAACTCGGAAGGAAAAATTACCCATAAAACTGCTTTAGCTCATAAACAATACTATCCAGAGTCAGGATGGGTTGAGCATGATCCTATAGAAATCTATGAAAATGTAAAACAAGTGATAACAGAGGTTCTTCAATTAGCCTCTGTTTCTCTAAATCTATATAAAGTATTGTCCATTACAAACCAAAGGGAAACCATTGTCGTTTGGGATAAAGAAACAGGTATTCCGATCTATAATGCAATCGTTTGGCAATGTAGAAGAACATCTGATTTTTGTAAGGGCTTAAAAGAACAAGGATATGAAGACAAAATCCAGTCTAAAACAGGATTAACAATTGACCCTTATTTCTCTGCTTCAAAGATAAGTTGGATTTTAGATCATGTTGAAGGTGCAAGAGAAAAAGCCAATGAAGGAAAACTATTGCTTGGTACGATAGATAGTTGGTTAATTTGGAAGTTAACGGGTGGAAGCGTTCATGCAACTGATTATACAAATGCTAGTAGAACACTTCTTTTTAATATTCATACACTTAACTGGGACGATGAATTATTAGAGATATTCAATATTCCGAAAACCATGCTGCCTGAGGTAAAAAGCTCAAATGACATATTTGGTAGAGTAAATGACCCTAAGCTTTCTTTTATAGGGTTACCAATCTCAGGAATTATAGGTGATTCACAGGGTGCCTTATTTGGACAAAAGTGCTTTGAAAAAGGAATGGCAAAAGCAACCTATGGCACAGGTACTTCTGTTATGATGCATACTGGTAATTTAGTAAATGCACAAAATGGTTTAGTTACGTCCATTGCATGGGGAATTGATGGTGAAGTGAGCTATGCACTTGAGGGGATTATCAACAGCACGGGTGATGTTCTTAAGTGGGTAAAGGAAGATCTTGGGTTATTTAGTGATTTCTCAGAGGTAGAATCTCTCGCAACGTCTATCCCGGATAATCAAGGCGTATACTTAATTCCCGCATTTGTTGGGTTAGGTGCACCGTATTGGGATCCTTATGCTCGTGCTGCCATCATAGGGATGAACCGAAATTCAGGCAAGGCCCATATCATACGTGCTGCATTAGAGAGTATTACCTATCAGGTAAAAGACGCTATTGAGTTAATGAAATCAGAATCAAACATTGCGATAAAAGAGTTAAAAGTAGATGGTGGAGCAACAAGTAATTCTTTTTTAATGCAGTATCAGGCTGACATCATTGGAAGTGATGTAGTTGTTTCAATGGTTGCAGAACTTTCTTCATTAGGTTCTGTGTATTTAGCTGGATTAGGCATTGGAATATGGAACTCGATTGATGATATAAAACTGCTAAATCAGGAAAGTAAAAAATTTCAATCAGTTATTACAAGTGAGTTGAGAGATCATTATTATCAAGGATGGAAAAATTCAGTTAAGAGCGTTTTAGTTTAATGAAAAATTAGGTTGCTTAGGTATTCATAATTACTACTCAAAAGGATTTTTACAACATGATTTTTAGATTTTTAAGCAACAAATTAAGGAAGAGTAAAGATGCTAAATACAGTATTAGAAGCAATAGAAGATTTAAAAAGCGGAAAAATCATTATTGTAGTTGACGATGAGGATCGAGAAAATGAAGGTGATTTTTTAGCTTTAGCAGATTTAACAACAGCTGACACAATTAATTTTATGATAACTCACGGAAAAGGTCTAGTTTGTTGTCCTATCACAAACAAACTAGCACACAAACTAGAACTTCCATTAATGGTATCTGAGAATACTGAAACACTTAAAACAGCCTTTACAGTACCGATAGATCATATTTCTAATCAAACAGGGATTTCAGCCTATGAAAGAGCGGATACAATTCGTGCTTTGGTAGATCCAGAATCAAAAGCGACGGATTTTAAGAGACCAGGGCATATGTTTCCTCTTATTGCTGTTGATGGTGGCGTTTTAGAAAGACCGGGGCATACTGAAGCGGCAATTGATTTAGCAAAACTGTGTGGAGCAAGTCCTGCTGGTGTAATTTGTGAGATTACCAATGAAGATGGATCGATGTCTCGATTACCTGATTTAATGGTTTTTGCTAAAAAGCATAATATGAAAATCCTCTCAATTGAGGAGCTTATAAATTACTTGAAAGAAAAAGATCAGTAATCAATAACTTATTGATTTTATAAAATTTATATGTAACCGCTATCAAAGAAGTGGATAGTAATGGGGTGAGAATATGGAATTGAGAATGAGTGGAATTTGCAAAAGCTTTGGGACTGTTCAGGTATTAAAAGATGCTGGAATCCATGTGAAAGAAAAAGAAATCCATGCTTTAATGGGTGAAAATGGAGCTGGTAAATCTACTTTAATGAAAATTCTAACAGGCGTCTATACGAAAGATACCGGAGATATAGAAATAAATGGTGAGATTTTTGAGTTAAATAGTATAAAAGATAGTGAAAATAAAAAAATCGCTTTTATTCATCAAGAACTCAATGTTTTAAACGAAATGAGTATTGTGGATAATATGTTTTTGGGTAAAGAGAAAAAAAATAAACTTGGCCTGATAAATAAGAAATCGATGGTTGAAATAGC
>JAPSLU010000251.1 GCA_031180405.1 Bacillus sp. (in: firmicutes)
CTTTGATTGATCGTACCAAATAGCTTACCAGCACCTTTTAATAACAATTGTGTTGGTTTATTTTTAAGCAGAATGTTTTCTTTTTCATAACGAACTCTTCCTGTCATTCTACTAATATCTCTCTTCCAATCATCTAAAAGAGTAAAATCACAGTCTAATGAAAGCTTCTCTTCTTCATAGATGTCATTAAATGTTCGGCTCATTTCGTTTAAATATGATTGGCTTTCAAGAAGCTCGTCGTTTGAGGCCGAGATCCATGTATAAAGCTCATTGAAAACAGTTGGCAATAATGTGCCTTCAACATACTCCTGAATCTTTGCATTCATTTTCTCATTGAGAGCAATGTGTATTTGTTTGAAATCACTATCCTCTTTAATCAGAGCAGAGCTTTCCTTTAATAGCTTAGGGATGGTCTCTGTTAATTCAGCCTTTGAAACTTTTAATAGCGTATTATATGCAGAAATAATGGAATCCACTTTTTCATGCTGCAAATCTGACAGTTTATTTGTAAGACCTTTTAATCTAACTAAGATATCCTCATTCCATTCGATTGAGTAGATTAATCCTTTTTCCATATCAACACGTTTTTGCAGCAAGTCAGCTAATACTTTTCGAATTAACGTCAAAATATTGGCTGTACGTTTTTCCTGTTTCTCCTTAATATGATAAGGGAAATGAGTGTGTAAAAACGAATTCAGCTGGCTTAATTGCTGTCCAAATGGATGCAAAGAAGAATAAGGTAGAATCTCTGCTTTTGGATAAATTTCGGCAATCTTCATTTTTATCTCGGAGATGACAGCATTTGTATCTGCATCACTCGCAATTAAATCAACTTTATTTAAAATAAAATGGACCTTTACGTCAGGTGCAAATTTTCTCAATTGATAGAGAACATCAAATTCGGACTCTGATAAAGGTGACGAGCCATCAAGAATGTAGAGAACACCGTCTGCCAATAGTGATGTATTAAAAAGCTCATTCCTTGTTTCTGAATTTTTATGATACGACGGCGAATCGATTAACGCACATTGATGCTCATGTAAAAAGATACATGGACGTTTAATTTGGAATAACGATGAAGTATCTTCTTCCATCTCTTTCATTAATTCCCGTTGATCCTCAAGATAACGATGTCCGCTGCTTGTAATTTGGCTCATCGTTAGTTCATCGTCGTCATGCAAAACAACAAAGGCAGAACTAGATCCTTTAAAGAATTTGTCTCCTAATAAGGAATTAACAAATGTTGTCTTTCCGCTTCCTTCATCACCCATCAGCAGAAAATGCTGTTTGATACTTGAGTTAATTAATTCTTCCAGCCACCAGCTAACTTTTTTATCTACGTCAATCGCATGGCTCTCTGCCCATTTTTTGATCGTTTTGAATAGCTTAAGTGCTTGCTCTGCGCCATTGTCATTATTTTCCACTTCAAAGATTACTTCTTCAGCTGTGTATACCGCATCCTGGATAATTTGACCAGGAAAAATCTCATTCCAAGCAAGTACTGTAGCAGCAGGTGCTAAAGAGTCAGCTTTTGTTGAGAGTTTTAACCAAGAAGCAACTAAATGTGGAATAACACCTTCAAGCTCTTGTAAATAATAGCTACCATCTGTTAATTCCTTAAATGTTTGTTCATAAAGCGCAACAATTTTATCCCAAGCCGCACCGTCTTTATATTCCACTGCAGACATGACCATTTCATTGATTGTATTTAACCACTCCAGGTATGAACCCTCATCTTTATAACTGTTCCAAAGGGCTACAATAAATGAAATAAGCGATGGTTTACTCGTCTCGTACATCGTAAGAAGTGCTTCAGCGAAATAATCAGGGCTAAACGTTTTTGCTTTACCTTCTTTCACATACGTGGTAATAACGGAAAACCATTCTTCATTTTCTGTACGAATAAGCTCACTCACAGCTAATTTAACTGCATGTTCATTATCTTGAATATCTTCGTAAAATTCTCGTGCTGTTCTTGTCACCTCTGGATAGTCAGGATCTATAAGAACAGCCTTTTTAATCATGTCATACGCATGATCAAGCTTTTCTCTTTCTCTATATAGAAAAAACAATTTAAGTGCTACTTCACTTTTCAACGTCAGTTCTTCCGTTTCAATTGCGGTATACATATCCTCAGCAGCTGAAAGTAAACCCAGCTGATAATAAGCATCACCTATATTCATTTTCGCCCATGGCTCTAGCTCATTTTTTATATTTTCCCATTTAAAAATGGCTGTTTCATAGTCTTGTGCATGAAAATAGAACTCACCCTGTGCATACCGAATATAAGACAAGTCAAAGCTTTCTTCCCTACTTTGTTCATTAAAATAAACTTGACCTAGCATCTGTGCAGCATGTCGATCATTATGCTCTTCTAGAAATGTTTGATAAAACTTCTTCTCAATCAGTTGGTCTTCTCTAGTCATCGCTTTCCTCCCGCAACCCCTTATAAAGTTAAAAGTGTCTGTTTTATTTTAAACACGTTATCATCTTTTTTATAAAGTATATGTGAAATGCTGTTTCCTAATTATTGTAATTTATTTTCCCTTTATGACTCCACCTAAAACTTATATGTTTTCTTCTTTTAAACAAAAAACTTCCCCAATTGTTTTGGTCTAATTAAATGTGATTAGCATTACTTAACAATCGAAGAAGAACAAAAGCGCAAACGTCTTGTTCAGCATCGGGCAATAAGACCATCTAGAATAGTAGGCGTTCTTTGTCTTTAATTCTGAATTGGCTTATTACCTTCAGGGGCTAGACATCTTACTTTTACGCAATAAGTATGACTGCTGGAAGCGGATGTCGTGCGCTTATCCAAAGTTCAATAATTTTATAAATGCCTAAGCATAAAAAGAAACCAGTCCCTTCACATAACATTACGCGTAGAGGCCTGGTTTTATTAGGGTGTTTTTATGAACTTTTTTTGTCTATTCATACTTTCTTTCTCTCCACTTTTCTTAACAAATACATAAGCAATGCGCCAATTCCTAATCCAGGAAGTAGTGAAAGCATTGGTGCAAAAATAGGACCAATTAAGACACCGTTCACCTTTATAACCGGTGAACACATGAGTCCAACTGTTACGGTATAGGCACCAAACACATAGGGTAAAAAAGCATAGCTAGGCATTTTCCCCTGTTCCGAGTCCTTGACAGCATCCCACATTGCAAACATGTAAACACAGGGATAAAACATAAGCCATTGAAAGTTTAGTACTTGAAAGGCACGATCGATTTCTCCTAAAAAACTGGCCATAATTGCTGAATTAAAATGGCTATTAACATTAATAAGAAACTCCAGAAAGATAAAGACAAATCCTTTTAGTAATTTTTTATTTAGTATTTGAGCAAATCCTGGTAAGGCAATACTCCATAGAATCGCTTCTGTTTTTGATGTCATATGTATGCTTCCCATCATCATTTTTAATGTAAATATTTCTCATCTTGTTTTATTACTATTTACAATCACTTCCAAATCTATTCTTAAAAGTGATGGATTTGAAGAGGAAAATGACATACATAGATTTTTTTATCGCTTTAATAGTCAATGTTATCTGTTCCTTAGAACATCTACACCTTAATATGTTAAAGACGCAGCGATTATAAGTCCGATTGATATGGATAAGAATAATAAGAACAAGCCAACCGCTTGGTTATCATCATCGATAGCTTTTGTAATATTAAACTTTGGTGTTAACAGCTCAGCCAAATAGAAAATAACAATTTGCATAATAATTGCGACACATCCCCAAATGACCATATCAAAAATGTTCACAGAGTTCGCAATAGACGAATACAATACAATCGCTAAACCTAATATACGTCCTCCAAATGCATACACCGCCGCTTTGTTGCCGCTCTTTATAAGTTGCATTTCTTTGTTTTTTGTTGTGACTTCAAAAAGTACGATTCCGATAAATAGTAATACGATGGCTAGACCAATATATGATAGGGTTGATAAAAATAAATCTAAAAATGTCATCTCTTTATTCCCTTCCTTCTTGTTTAATACCAACTGGTAAAAAGTACGCGTTATTATCTGTAATTTGATTGCCCGCTCTTAACCCAATTCCACTTGCTTTTCCATTGACTAAAAAACTGCCGATCAATATCTTGGCTTCTTTTAGACCATTTACTGTTTTAATGTGCTTAGTTGGGAGATCCACATATTTTTGATACACAGGTAATGATTTATCATAGGTTTTATGTTGATCCTCATAGAGCTTCTTTTTACCTTGAAAAATTGAGACCGTGTCACCTTCTCTTCCAAAACTTGGTTTCTTTACATATTTCCAATTATTTTTCCAGAACACATCTTCTTCAAGATAAGTTGGTAAAAAGTACTGATCTATCCATTGCTTTTCTTGCTGCGTAAAAAATGGATGATCAAGCTCCTTCATCCCCCAAATGACTGACTGAACTGCTTTTGATTGGAGAAGAAAGGCAGAAATTGGATTTAACATAATAAGCTTATCTGAACAAACAAGCTCTAGAAGCTGAATTCCTATTGGGTCCCCTACTTCATCACCTATATCCTCAATCAAGTGCTCTAATGGATACGTTTGTCGATAAAGGACATCTATTTTGTTGTCTTCATCATCAAACAGTCCTACACCTTTTTCAATCCTTAATTTATGTAAAGGAACATATTTTGCCGCAATGTTTGCCACTTCCATTAAATAAAGAGTCGTGAGCTTATCTTCCTCGTGTGTATCATGAGAGGTAAACACAATCTTTGGTTTTTCCGTAAAGTTCCCACGATGTAAGACTTCAGCTAAGGCTTTTCTCATCTCCATCCCTAACTTTTCTGCGACTCCTTCATTTGGGTCACATACATTAAATACCTTACACATGAGACCATTCACATGAAAGACTTCTTTCTCAAATGTCGGAGTATCACTATTCAGCTCAAGGACCTTTAATCCTTCACTTGTTTGGACAAGATCTACCCTAGACACTACCGTTTCAATCGGAAGTGCCCGATGGCGAATAAAAGGAAGTGCTTTTTCGGGAATATCTAATTGCCGTAACGTTTCATCAGGTAAACCCCTAAGTAATTGACCTGTTTTAAAAAAAATTGAGCCAATACGGTTTGTGGCAACCTGAATATCATTAATTTCTTTTTTAGACATGTAAGCAATATCGTATAACGCATATTCACTGTCATAAAGATCATGCCAAAAGGAATCGATTTTTTCATAGGTTTTGCTGCGATTCTTGCGATGCTCAGCTAGATTAAATTCATTAGCCATTACCCACCAAAACCTCCGCTTGATCCTTTTCCAAAGCCTGAGCTAGTGGTTTTTCCTCCACCCATGAACGAACTGCTTGATTGATAGCTTTTATACGCAGAGCTTGATTTCAGGCCGCTTTTTGTAGAGAAAAAAATTCCCCCATAGTAATAATGACCATAATGTGAAGAAGAATCATCATCACACTCCCAAACTCCTTCATCAGCTTCCCATTCCCAATCGCTGCAATCAGTGTCCTCTGGGACAGGTGGTAATGATTCGTTATTACCACAACCAGCTGCTGTAATCATCGTTGCTGAAATGATACCTGTTAATAGCTTATTGGTTTTATTCAACTGATAATCCTCCTTTAAACCTTCTTATCGCTTTTATTTTTCATTATGGGTTTTAAATAATAAAATAATCGGACGGAAATGGAAAAAACTCCCGTCATCAATCCTCCTTTTATAGTATAGTAAAAATAATCACACTTTGGAGGTTTATTATGAAAAAAAGTTATAAATTGGAATATCGATTAAATGATGAACTTAAGCAGTACCCTGCTCTTTATCATTATGACTTTTCTGATCCATACGAAATTTTTTGCCGTCGACTTTGTGATTATTTCATTAAAGAAAAAAAAGTTTATAAGCAAACCTCATCAAGCCTTGAAGATGAATACTATGTTATTTATGTTGAAGAGGAAACCGATGAATACGTGTTTGACCAAGCGGACAGCTACTCACATGTAACTCTGGAAGTGAGAGATTATCAGGAATATAGTGTATCTCCATTAATCTATACATATGATCTGTACTCACATGAAGAAGCTTTATCCTTCATCGGAAATGATTATTTGTGGATTCAAGAAGTGGAATATGAAAAAATTTCAGCTGAAATTGATGAAGATCGCTCGACATATGTGCTTTATATGATGAAGACATAGGTCTTTGATTTATGGTAAAGTCATTGATTGAATTGTTGCCTAAAAAGAACAAAACGTAAGCGCCTTGATCAGCCTCTGACAATTAAGATAATTTAGAATAGAAGGCGTTCTTTGCCTTTAATTACTAATTAAGCTAGGACCCTAGAGGACTATGCGCTGCAGTCAAACCGCAACGTACGTCAGCACTTGTACGGCTCTGTGCTTTGGAGCTAGAATGCTGTGGCATATTAACAGTTCAAGAATTTTGCAATTCTGAAACATAAGAATAATGGCAGCTAACTGCTGCCATTTCAACCATATATCATTTGTGAAACATAAAGGACAATAGGAAGCGTTACAACACTTAA
>JAPSLU010000252.1 GCA_031180405.1 Bacillus sp. (in: firmicutes)
TAACTTTCCCTGTCCAGCCTTTAAAGCCACCCTTTAGACAATAAAGATTATTATAGCCCTTTTTCTTTAACATTTGTGAAGCTCGGCCACTTCGTACTGTATTTTGACAATAGAAGTAAACTGGTTGGTCTGGACGAATTTCTTTGTAACGTTGACGCATCTGAGAAAGCGGAATATTTCTGGCTCCTAGAATATGGCCGCCTTCAAACTCGTTCGGTTCACGAACATCGATTAATTGTGCTTTACGATAGCCAGAACGAAATTCTTCCTCTGTAAGTTGCTTCATAATTTTACGTTGATAGAAAAAATTAAACGCAGTGTAGGCAATGAGGGCAGCTGCTACGATGATGAGTATAATAGTTGATGTTGTCAATATCCTCGACCCCTTTTTTATTGGTTATTCCATTGTAAGCTCAAAAGAACTCATATCCAGACTTCTATTATTATATAAAAGCTTCTGCAAATTGTCATCAGGTTGTATGCATTATTATTTTCTTCCAAATAAACTTCTGCTAGACTTAAGATGTAAAAAAAATATACAAAGAGGGTTACAACATGGCAAAAGAAGTTTGGAGATATATTGATTCTGGAAACTGTTCACCAGCGTTTAATATGGCGTTGGACGAAGCACTTTTAGAATGGCATAGTAAAGGAAAAATCCCTCCTACAATTAGATTCTACGGATGGGACCCTGCCACACTTTCAATAGGATATTTTCAAAAGGTCGAAAAAGAAATAGATTTAGATGCCGTAGAAAAATATGGTCTAGGATTTGTAAGAAGACCTACAGGTGGTAGAGGAGTTCTTCATGATCAAGAGCTTACGTATAGTGTAATCGTGTCTGAGGATCATCCGGAGATGCCGAAAACAGTGACAGAAGCATATCGTGTTATCTCTGAGGGGATCCTAGAGGGCTTTAAAAATCTTGGTCTTAATGCTTATTTTGCGATCCCGCGTACAGATGAGGAAAAAGCAGGACTTAAGTCACCGCGTTCAGCGGTTTGTTTTGATGCTCCCTCTTGGTACGAGCTTGTTGTGGAAGGTCGTAAGGTAGCTGGAAGTGCTCAAACACGCCAAAAGGGTGTAATTTTGCAGCATGGCTCTATTTTACTAGATATAGATGAGGAGATGCTGTTTAATCTATTTAAGTACTCGAATGATCGTGTGAAAGAAAGGATGCAGCGAGCATTTAAAAATAAGGCTGTTGCAGCAAATACACTTCGGGATAAGCCCATTACAATTGAAGAGGCTAAGCGAGCATTTAAATTAGGCTTTGAAGTAGGTCTGGATATAGAACTTGAGCCATATGAGTTAACGGCCGAAGAACTGGATTATGTGAACCAACTTGCTAAAGATAAGTATGAAAATGATGAGTGGAATTTTAAAAGGTAGCTAGTAAAGCGTAATCTAAAAGGGTTGCGCTTTTCACTTGTCTTGTCAGAAGATGACATGTAGAAATTTGACGAAAAGAATTTTTTTATAATTTTATATGTGAAATGTTGATTTAATAAGATTTAATGAGAGTATTCACTATGCAAGCGACAAATTTCTTCAAAAATCCCCTTTTCTAAGTCAAAACCATCTTCAATCTCTTTATTGCTTTCATTTTTAATAAGTTATACATTTGACAAAATGAGAAACAGTTGACCTGAAAACTATATATAGTGTTGTTTGTTAAAAAGTAGACACTATATATTGAATTGTAGAAGTGGATATGATAAATTAAATCAGGAGATTTACAAGAAAGATAGATAGAGGAGTTGTTACAATGACAGTTGTTACTGAGCAGAAGATGAGCGTAGACGTGGACAAGCTGAACAAGGATATCGCTGCATTTCCACAGGTTCATCCCATCACTGAAGATATGAAATTGACCCATAAAGGTGTTTCAAGACTTGTTATGCTTGATCGTTATACGTTTAAAGATACGGAAAAAATTACGTTATCTGAAGGGGACTTTGTTGTATTAACAATCAAAGAGGATCCTAAATTCCCGGCAAGAGGACTAGGTTTTATCAAGAGCATTGACTGGGAAGCGAAAATGGCAAGTGTATTAGTCGATGAAGAATATCGACATTCTTTAGACAGACCTGAGGAAGTGGAGACCGGAATCGTAAAACGCTCGTTAGACGTCATTGAAAAACCACTTGAAATCTTTTACGAACAAATTGCAAAACGTAATGCAACAGGATTAGCATCGGTTGAAACAACAGAAGAAAAGCGTCAGGAATGGTTCGAGAAGTTCTACCAAGAGCTTGTAAACTTAAACTTTATCCCGGCGGGACGAGTACTATATGGTGCAGGAGCTGGAACAGAAGTAACCTACTTTAACTGTTATGTTATGCCATTTGTGAAGGATTCTCGTGAAGGAATTTCCGAGCATCGTAAGCAGGTAATGGAAATTATGAGTCGTGGTGGTGGAGTTGGAACAAACGGTTCAACATTACGCCCTCGTAACACATTAGCAAAAGGTGTAAACGGAAAATCATCAGGTTCTGTATCATGGTTGGATGATATTGCGAAGCTCACACATCTAGTTGAGCAAGGTGGAAGCCGTCGTTAACTACTCGGCGACGTAATCTCGTGAATTGCTGGAACACCCTTAGAGCTTTCTGCACCACAACGTGACTGGCAACGGTGAGCGTGATGGTTTGAAAAGAAGAAAGATTGGGCAATCAGCAGCGAAGGGTCTTTGGAAACAAAGATCAACGTTCAACGACTATTGAAACTCCCTAAAGATCTAACATAATAAAACTATATTGAATAAGTATGGGGTGGTTTTAATTATGAGAGCAAAGGGAGGAGTAAATCATAACTATCGGAAACGTCGTTATGAGGCACGAGACAAAGAAGAAATCATTAAAATGATAGTTAAACTCCATAACGAAGGCTATAGTCAGGTAGATATATCAAAAGCGCTAGGTATAAACAGAGGAACCATTAGAAGATGGAATGATGAACTACACTTTATTAATTTCAGATCGCCTGGTGAGGCTGGTAAACTGAAAAATAAGATTTATAACTATGACGAAAATTTCTTTAAATCTATTCTTACTCATAATAAAGCTTATATAGTTGGCTTTATTTTAGGGGATGGAACAATTGCCGATCGTCAAAAGTCAAAAAGGTTAATTTTGTCTTTAGCAGAACAAGATCGACAATTGTTATATAAAATAGCAGAAGAAATGGATATGAGAGATGCTGTTAAATTCAGAAGGAAAAATGCTGATAATGAGCAGAATAAATATTCACTAGTTATAAATTCTACAAAAATGTGTAATGACCTAATTAAGTTGGGAGTAACACCTAACAAAACTGGGGCTGAGCCATGGGTTGATTTCAATGATCTTGAGCTACAATGGGCTTTCTTGAGAGGATTTTTTGATGCGGATGGTCATATTAGAGTATTTAAAAGAAATGGCTATCAAAAAGCAAGAATGGGTTTTACTGGCAATCCCAATATGTTAGCTTCAATTTTATCCTTTTTGAAATCACACGATTTGGCTAATAATGTAAATAGCATTACACATAAGCAAGGTTGTTCTGATTTATACCTAAGCAGTATTAAGGACTTAAAAGTCATATATAATTACCTATATAGTTATGGAGATATAAAACTCGATCGGAAATATACTAAATTTTCTTCTTTGATGATATAGTCTGATCTCATGTGAAAGCATGAGAGGATGGCAGAAATGACCATCCCCGCTCAAATTGAGTGAGTAACAAATTGGGAGCACAAATGATTATGTTGGCCGACTGGCACCCTGACATTATCGAATTTATTATCTCAAAAATGCAAAACCCAAGAATTCTACGATATTTAATTGAAAACACAAACGATGAAGCAATTAAAAAATATGCCCAAGAGAAATTAAAATTCACACCACTCTCACAGCAAGAAATTGATATGTACCAAGGAATTGTCAATTACAAACAAATCCCTGGCACAGGCGGTTTCAGTGAAAAGATCATTAAAGATGCTGAGTTAAAGCTACGTACAGGTGGCACATATAGTGTTCACAACTCAGAGTTTTTAACAGGAGCAAATATCTCGGTTACCCTAACAAAAGACTTCATGGATGCTGTAGAAAACGATGCTGAATATGAGCTTCGTTTCCCAGATGTTGAAAGCTATAATGAAAAAGAAATGAACGAATACAACGAAAACTGGCATAAAGTTGGCGATGTACGTGAGTGGCAGAAACAAGGATATAAAGTACGCACATACCGAAAAATCAAAGCGAAAGAGCTTTGGAATTTAGTTAATATCTGTGCGACCTATTCAGCAGAGCCAGGAATTTTCTTTATTGATAATGCCAATGACATGACAAATGCAAAAGCATATGGTCAACAGGTAGTTGCGACGAATCCTTGTGGAGAGCAACCACTTGCACCGTATTCTGTATGTAATTTAGCAGCAGTTAACCTTGCAGAAATGGCTAACAAAGAAACAAAAACGGTTGACTTTGATAAGCTTCGTAAAACAGTTGAGGTCGGAGTAAGAATGCAGGATAACGTTATTGATGCAACTCCTTACTTCTTACCTGAAAACAAACACCAAGCACTTGGCGAACGCCGGGTTGGACTGGGTGTAATGGGCTTACACGATCTTCTTATCTACTGTGAAACAGAATACGGTTCTGAAGAAGGAAATGTTTTAATTGATAAAGTTTTCGAAACGATTGCAACAACAGCTTATCGTGCATCAATTGAATTAGCGAAGGAAAAAGGAAGCTTCCCATTCTTAGTAGGAGAACTAGAAGCTGAAACAAACCGTCTTCGTGAAGCATTTACACAAACAGGATTTATGAGTAAAATGCCTGCTGATATTTTAGAAGGTGTGAAAGAATATGGAATCCGTAACTCACATCTGTTAACCGTTGCTCCTACTGGGTCAACTGGAACTATGGTTGGAGTTGCAACAGGTCTTGAACCATACTTCTCATTCTCTTATTTCCGTAGCGGACGTTTAGGGAAATTCATTGAAGTAAAAGCAGATATCGTTCAAGAATATCTAGATCAACATCCAGAAGCGGATGCAAATAATTTACCATCATGGTTCTTGTCAGCAATGGAATTAGCTCCAGAAGCACATGCGGATGTACAGTGTGTGATTCAACGTTGGATTGATAGCTCAATTAGTAAAACGGTGAACGCACCTAAAGGCTATTCAGTTGATCAAGTTGAAAAAGTTTATGAGCGCCTATATAAAGGTGGAGCAAAAGGCGGAACCGTCTATGTAGATGGTAGTCGTGATACCCAAGTATTAACGTTAAAAGCAGAAGAAAATACATTTGACGAGAATGAAGAAGTAGAAGTAAAGGAAAAAGGTAAGGTTGTTCTTGTTGATACGATCAACGATCTTCGTTCTACTGATGTGACGATTGGGAATGAAGTAGGAAATACGTGCCCGGTATGTCGTGAAGGTACAGTTGAAGACTTAGGCGGCTGTAATACATGTACTAGCTGTGGGGCACAGCTAAAGTGTGGACTATAATTAATCATGTGAAAAGGATCTGACACCGTCAGATCCTTTTCTAATCACATTTCCCTGTCCTATACCTTGTCACAGTCAAATAACTCATGTAAAATTGTAATGATTTCGTTTAAAAAGATCGGCAATTATGGAGGGAACCGCATGCCAACACCTAGTATGGAAGATTATATAGAACAGATTTATATACTTATTGAAGATAAAGGGTACGCTCGTGTTTCTGATATAGCCGAAGCATTGGCAGTACATCCCTCCTCTGTTACAAAAATGGTTCAAAAATTAGATAAAGATGAATACCTAATTTATGAAAAGTATCGAGGCCTCGTTTTAACAAATAAAGGGAAGAAAACTGGTAAACGTCTAGTTTATCGACATGATCTTTTGGAGCAATTTTTGCAGATTATCGGTGTAGATCAAGATAAGATTTATGAAGATGTTGAGGGAATTGAGCATCATTTAAGCTGGAACGCGATTGATCGTATCGGTGATCTAGTTCAATATTTTGAGGAAAACGAAGAGAGAGTCCAAATGCTTCGCCAAATACAAAAGAAAAATGAAGACCAATAAAAAACTGATGGGAAGTATTGACTTTCTATCAGTTTTTTCTTGTTTTATATGTTGGAGAAACTCTAGAATTAGGTCCAATAGACAACATAAATCATGGTCTATTTTCCATTCTCACCTCTTACACTATAAAGGAGGAAGGTGAGAGGAAATGCAAATTGATGGCGTTTTTTCTGGTGGCGGTATAAAGGGGTTTGCTCTCATTGGTGCATATGAGGCGATTGAGAAAAATGGATTTCATTTTAAACGTTTAGCTGGAACAAGTGCTGGATCCATTATTTCTGCTTTTGTCATGGCTGGTTATAAAAGTGAGGAAATTTTACAAATGATGGATGAAGTTGATTTGAAGATGTTTTTAGACGAGCGAAAAACATTGCTTCCACTGCCATTTACAAAGTGGATTTCTTTATATTGGAATTTAGGATTGTACAGAGGAGTTAAATTAGAG
>JAPSLU010000253.1:0-1564 GCA_031180405.1 Bacillus sp. (in: firmicutes)
AAGGGTAGTTGAGATGAGTATTTATGTCTATATTACCGGGGGCTTGTTTTTAGTCACAATGAACGGAATCAGGCAATGTTTAGCAGCTGCAATTATCTTCTCGGCTACAAAATTTTTAATAGAAGGCAATAAAGGTAAGTATATTTTAGTAATTGTTTTTGCCTCTTTTTTCCATCAAAGCGCTCTTATCTTAATACCAGTATATTTTTTAGTTAGGTTTAAACCGTGGACAAAGGCAACTTTAGTTCTCCTGTTTTTCGCTGTCATAATCGTTTTCGGCTTTAATGAGTTTTCATCTTTATTATTTTCCGCTATTGAAGATAGCCAATATGGTGTATATAGCGATTTCGATGAAGGTGGAGCAAGCGTGATTAGAGTACTAGTGTTTACAGCACCTTTAGTTATTGCCTTTTTTGGGAGAAAAAAATTGAGGGAAATTTTTCCTCAAAGTGATGTTTTTGTGAATATGGCTCTAGTAGGTCTGTGCTTTATGATTATTTCAACAGCAAATTGGATTTTTGCCAGGTTTAATATTTACTTTGAGCTTTATAATTTAGTTTTAGTGTCCTGGAGCTTACATGTATTTAAAGAGAAAGATCGAAAAATGGTTTACTATATATTACTAGTTTGTTATTTTGCCTATTATTTTTTCGAGACTGTTATTAATCTAAATATTAAATATTCAAGTAATTACTTAGGCTGAAAATTTTCTAATGTGAGATGAGAGGACGATATAAATGGCGGTATTAATTACTGGAGGAGCAGGATATATTGGTAGTCACACATGTGTTGAGCTACTGAATGCGAATTATGAGGTTGTTGTTTTGGATAATTTTAGTAATAGTAAGCCTGAAGCGATTAAGAGAATAGGAGAAATTACAGGCCGTTCTTTTACATTTTATCAGATGGATTTGTTAGATGAAGGTCGCTTGGATAAAGTCTTTAGTGAAAATGATATAGAAGCAGTGATTCATTTTGCAGGTTTAAAAGCAGTTGGTGAATCTGTTGATTTTCCTCTTACATATTATTCTACCAATATTATAAGTACACTTACTCTTTGCAGGACTATGCAAAGGCATCATGTGAAAAATTTAGTATTTAGTTCCTCAGCAACGGTTTATGGAACACCTGTAACGTTTCCAATAGCTGAGGAAAGTCCTTTAGGAGCTCAAAATCCTTATGGGCGTACAAAGCTAATGATTGAGGAGATGTTAAAAGATCTTTATCAATCAGATCAAAATTGGAGTATATCAATTTTAAGATACTTTAATCCCGTTGGTGCACATGATAGTGGCCTTATTGGCGAGGATCCAAATGGACCCCCGAATAACCTTATGCCATATATCTCTCAAGTCGCAATTGGAAAACTTAAGGAACTTAATGTTTTTGGTGACCAATACCCAACTGCTGACGGAACAGGAGTAAGGGATTATATTCATGTTGTTGACTTGGCGTTAGGACATGTAAAGGCATTAGAAAGAGCTACGATTTCATCAGGAGTAGAGGTTTATAATCTAGGGACTGGAAAAGGATATAGTGTCCTAGAAATGATTAAAGCTTTTGA
>JAPSLU010000253.1:1574-6502 GCA_031180405.1 Bacillus sp. (in: firmicutes)
AAGCATCAGGTAAACAGGTTCCGTATAAAATAGTAAATCCTAGACCTGGTGATGTTGCTATTTGCTACGCTGACCCAGACAAAGCAAAAGCTAACTTAGGGTGGATTGCCAAAAAACAAATAGATGAGATGTGTGAAGATGCGTGGCGATGGCAGAGTCATAATCCAAACGGATACAGTCACAATCAAGACATTGAAAGTCCTTATCTTACAGGTGAGGACTCTTTTATTAGAAATAAATAAACATATGTAAGAAAGGAAAGAGTAATGGTTATTTCTGAACAATTGAACCAGAATAGATTGAAAGAAATCCTAATGAACACTTATGTGAAAGGTATGGAAACAGAAAACATTCACGTGACAGAGTTAATAGAAGAAATAATTAAGCAAATTTTAGACGATACAATTAGCGTGGGGAGCAAAGAATGAAGCGGTTATTTGATTTTACGACTTCTTTCATTTTGTTTCTATGTCTCTGTCCAGGTTTTATGATTATTGCTTTATTAATCAAAGTAAACCTTGGCTCACCTATTATCTTTAGACAAGAACGACCAGGATTAAATGGTAAACTCTTTTGGTTATATAAGTTTAGAACAATGACAGATGAAAAAGATAAGAACGGGCATCTACTTCCTGATGATATAAGGCTTACACATTTCGGGAAATTTTTGCGCAAATATAGTTTAGATGAATTTCCTCAGTTATGGAACGTCATAAAAGGAGATTTGAGTTTAGTTGGCCCAAGGCCTTTACTTGTTGAATATTTGCCTCTCTATACAAAAGAACAAGCACTTAGACATAAGGTTAGACCGGGAATAACAGGCTGGGCCCAAGTAAATGGGAGAAATCATCTTTCTTGGGAAGAAAAATTCAAACTAGATGTTTGGTACGTTAGAAATCAATCAATCTTCTTAGATATAAAAATTTTATTTTTAACAGTGTATAAAGTGTTCATTTCAGATGGAATCAATCAACCTGGGAAAGCCACAATGGAAAGTTTTAAGGGATCTAAATCAGTTGGAGGAGGTCATTAATGAACGTTCTCATTATTGGTCATGGCGGACATAGTAAGGTAGTTACTGATATCGTCCGAGCAACAAAGGAATTTCATATCATTGGATATCTTGATAACAAATATGAAAAAGTTCAAGTCATGAATCATGTCATCTATGCTCCTTTAAGCGCCGTTAATGAATTAAAGGAGGAATACGGAGATATTAAGTTTGTTATCGCTATAGGAGATAACAGGGTTAGAAAAGGGATTGTAGATATGCTGAGCCTAACTGATAAAGAGTTTATTTCTGTGATTCATCCTACTTCAAGTGTAAGCCCAAGTGCAAAGATTGGGAACGGTACTGTCTTAATGCCCCATACAATAATAAATGCAGATACCATGATTGGGAATCATTGTATCATTAATTCAGGATCAGTTGTTGAACATGACAGTATATTAGAAGGTTTTGTTCACCTATGTCCAAAGAGTACAATTACTGGTACGGTTCTGATCGGAGAGGGCTGCATGGTAGGAAGTGGGTCAACTGTTATCCCGAATAAGAAGATTGGTGAATGGACCACAATTGGTGCTGGAGCAACTGTAATTCATGATCTCCCTCCAAACTGTGTAGCAGTTGGAACACCAGCGAAAGTAAAAATGAAAAATCACATAGTCGTGGGGTGAAAGGGTTGAAACAAGAAATCTATAAAAATAGGATCTATTTATCTTCTCCTCATATGAGCGGGAAGGAACTAAGATATATTAAGGAAGCATTTGAAACCAATTGGATTGCTCCTCTTGGACCAAATGTAGATGCTTTTGAAAAGGAAGTAGCCCAATACGTAGGAGTCAATGAAGCAGTAGCTGTTAGTTCGGGAACGGCAGCGATTCATTTGGCTCTTTCTTTATTAGGAGTAGAAAGTGGAGACAAAGTGTTTTGTTCAAGTCTTACATTTATAGCAAGTGCAAATCCAATTATTTATCAAGGTGCTGAACCTATATTTATTGATTCTGAGCCTCAGACTTGGAATATGTCTCCTAATGCTTTACAAAGAGCTTTTCATGATGCGGATAAGGATGGCATTCTTCCGAAAGCTGTTATTGTGGTTAATCTTTATGGACAGAGCGCAAAAATGGATGAAATAGTAGCAATCTGTAATCAATATGATGTCCCAATTATAGAAGATGCGGCAGAGTCATTAGGTGCTATGTATAAAGGGAAAGCAAGTGGAACTTTCGGAAAGTTTGGCATCTACTCCTTCAATGGAAATAAGATTATTACAACATCTAGTGGGGGAATGTTGGTTTCCGATGATTATGAAGCATTAATGAAAGCGAGATTTCTTGCAACACAGGCTCGGGATCATGCCCCTCACTATCAGCATAGTCAAATTGGATTTAACTACCGACTGAGTAATATTTTAGCTGGTATAGGAAGGGCTCAACTAGAAGTGTTGGAGGATCGAATTTCAGCAAGAAGGGCTATCTTCAAACGTTATTTTGAGAAGCTGTCAAATCTTCCCGGTTTTACATTTATGCCGGAAATGCATGACACCTTTTCTAACCGCTGGCTAACTGCATTAACGATCAATGAGGAAGAAGCGGGAGTTTCGGTATCACATATATTAACAGCTTTAAGTGAGGATAACATTGAAGCAAGACCCGTTTGGAAGCCGCTTCATCTTCAGCCTGTATTTAATAATAGGAAATATTATCCGCATAGTCAACTAGAAAGTATTTCAGACAAACTTTTTCAAAACGGTTTATGCCTGCCTTCAGGATCAAATATGACAGAGGATGATGTAGAAAGAGTTATAACTCTTATAAGGCAAACTGTAATCGAAACAAAAGAAAGACTAGAGATATATAAATAAAAAGTATCTATTTAATAATGAACGGGGTATGAATCTTGTTAGGAGAATTGATCGGCAACAGACGAAAACAAAAAGGATTAACGTTGTCAGAAGTGGCTAAACGGGCAGAGATATCTAAATCCTATCTAAGTAGTATTGAACGGAATTTAAATCCTAATCCTTCTTTACAAGTTATAAAAAGAATAGCTGCCGTATTAGATGTAGATTTAGACGCATTCTTAAACCCAGATAAAAAGAAAGGACAACAACATGAATTAGACCCAGGTTTAATAGAATTAGCTACGATACTAAAAGAATCAGGGGTAAATAAAGAAGAAATCAAAGATTATAAAACGCTTATAGAATTTATTCAATGGAGGAAATTAAAAAGTAGAAAGTCAGAGGGAAAAAAATGAATTCTACAAATAGTATTCCAAAGATCATTCATTACTGTTGGTTTGGTGGGAAAGACAAGCCTGATATTGTAAAAAGATGTATAGAAAGTTGGAAGAGGCAATTACCAGATTACCAGATTGTGGAGTGGAACGAAACAAATTTTGATCTAAACACAAACCCTTATGTGAAAGAAGCATACACTTCAGAAAAATTCGCATTTGTCAGCGATTATGTAAGAGTACATGCTTTATATCACTACGGAGGTATCTATTTAGATACAGATGTAGAAGTATATAAATCATTTAATGATTTATTACATCATCCTTCCTTTTGGGGATTTGAGCAAGAGAACTATATTGCGACAAGTACAATTGGTGCACAAAAAGGGAATATATTAATTAAACAATTTCTTAAATCGTATAATAATAAAAAGTTTCTTAGGGAAGACGGTACATTCAATAGTTTAACAAACGTAGCTGTCATTACGAGGTTGCTAGCGAGTTTGGGGCTTAAAACAAATGGTGAATATCAAGAAATTGAAGGGTTGGGAGTTTTTTACCCACAAACTTATTTTTCACCGTATGATTATATAAATTGCAGAAAGTTCATAACAATTGAAACTTATGCAATGCATTTATTCTATAAAAGTTGGCTACCACCTAAAAAAAGAATAAAAAGTAAAATGAAGAATTTTGCATCTAGATTTATTGGTGGAGAGAATATAGCTAGAATTAGAAAATTAATAGAAGGTGGAAGGTAATGTGAAAAAATTACTTATAGCTTCATATGATATGGAAGTAGGTGGAGTTGAAAGAAGTCTTATTAGTATGTTAGAAAACTTTGACTATACTAATTATAACGTTGATCTAATGCTATATAGACATCAAGGTGATTTTATGAATTTACTGCCGAATAAACCTAACTTACTTCCAGAGATAGCATCTTATACCACATTTAGAAAGTCTATAATTGAAACTATTAGAGATAAACATCTTACTTTAGGTTTTGCAAGGCTAGTATCAAAATTACATACTAAGCTATATCAAAAAATAAATAAAATTGATGAGCCTGGCTATTTTCAAATGCAATTAATGTGGAAATATGCAATGCCTTTTTTGCCAAGTAATAAAACGAAGTATGATGTAGCAATTAGTTATTTATGGCCTCATTATTATATAGCGGAAAAGGTAAATGCTAAGAAAAAAATAGCATGGATACATACAGATTTTTCTAGAATTGAAACAGATATAAAAATGGATTTAAAAATGTGGAATAAATTTGATCACATTATAGCTGTATCAGAAGCATGTAGAAGATCATTTATATCTAAGTATAAAGAACTGGAATCCAAAACCTGTGTAATAGAAAATATAACATCACCTGAGTTTATTAGGAAAATGGGAAGTGAAAGAATTCCGAACTTTATGGAAGAAGATAAAAGGTTTAAATTGCTAACTGTAGCTAGGCTGTCACATGCAAAAGGAATCGATAATGCTATAAAAGTATTAAAAGTAGTAAAGGAAATGGGGATGAAAGAAGTTGTTTGGTACGTTGTTGGTTATGGTGGAGATGAGGCTAAACTTAGAAACATGATAAAAGATTATAATTTACAGGATAGTTTTATTCTACTAGGTAAGAAAACTAATCCATATCCATTTATAAAAGCATGTGATTTATATGTTCAAC
>JAPSLU010000254.1 GCA_031180405.1 Bacillus sp. (in: firmicutes)
CATTTATATCAAGGGTTTTGCGCTTTTTATTTTATTCAATATGTTTATTCCTAATCCTTAGAATACCAAGTTTGGGGTCGGTTTGGGGTCGAACCGATTTTTATTTATGATTTCATACCTCTAATCAGACTCGTTACTGATAATTAGATAGGGTACACCTAGTTCCAATGGGGAATAAAGAGGGGTTATTCCCTCCCTGAATCTTACTACTACAATCACCCTTTTTCTTTGTCATTTCTTTAAAATACTGAAAGCCATACAAAAGTAAAGATTCGACAAAAAATATCAACAATAAATTAATTTTTTTCAATCGTACTAGGGAAGCTATACCGAATTTTTGTAAGTAATATACCAAACCATAAGTAAACGCTCCATCCACAACTAAATTTAACAACATATATCTAACAAATTTACCGTAAGTGAATTTTAGGATCCACATTGAACCAATTAAAAATGGTCCCCACATAAATGGGATGACGCCTGACACCTTTGGGTGAAGTGTTTCATACCACCACCACCATTTCCGTTTTTTAGCTATAAAATTAACAATCCTCACTACAAAAACAATAAATAAACTAGCTGGTAAATAACGCTTAAAGGAACTCTTACCCAGCATCAGAACTGTAAACCAGGGAAGAATCATCATAAGTAATAATAATGCTTTCGAGTACTTCAAAAACTTCATTTTGTAGCCCCCTAATCCCTCTATAAGGAATAATCTTACCTCATGCAGGAGAATTTATAACAGGACAACAAAATTATGCTCACAAGCGAAAATTGGCAATTTGTAAGTTATAATCCCTCTTTATAATTGTGTTAAATTTACCTTTTTACAGGTCATTTTAATAATTTTTCTTACTGTTAATAATACCTTTAACTAGAGGTGGGAGGATTAATATGGATAAGAATTCATTTGTTGAAGAACAGATTACGGAACATCAGCAAAACAAAAAATTAACTGCTTCAGAACTAGCCGATTTGTTTGCTAATTTTCAGGGAGATAGTATGTTTACTTGTGTATTCGAACATTTTCTGCAAGTAGTAGAAGATGAAGAGGTTAAAGACTATATAGAATTTGCAATAGCCCTTTCTAAAAGACATGTTAAGCAAATAAGTGCCATTTTTGCTAAAGAAAAAATCCCTGTACCTGTTGGTTTTGGGGAACAGGATGTTCGAAAGAATGCTCCCCGTTTATTCGGTGATATGTTTATGGTTTTTTATATTACGCAAATGGCAAATATATCATTAACTATCTACAGTAGTGCTTATGGAAATGCAACTAGACAAGATATCATGAATTATTTTAGAAACAATATAAATGATTCAGTAGAAACGTACGAAAGAGGATTGCATTTATTACTTTCTAAGGGATTTGATTTAAGTCCTCCAACAATCCCTTATGCTCATAAGGTTGATTTTGTCGAGAAAAAATCATTTATCTCAATATTAACTGGAAGAGATAGACCCCTTACCGCAGTTGAGATAAAGCATTTGCAATTTAACATCAACACTAATATTCTAGGCAAAGCATTAATGTTAGGTTTTAGTCAGGTTGCATCTTCAGAGAAGATTAGAAAATATTTCCGAGAAGGTGCTGAACTTGCAGGCAAACAAATTGGTGCATTTCCTTAACTTTGTCTAATCAGGATTTGCCCTCTCCTAAGTTAATGGATGCTCATGTAACTGATTCAACTAGTTCTCCTTTTTCTGACAAACTTATGTTATTTCATGGGGGATTATCAGGAAGCGTAGCACTTTCTAACATGGGTGCTGCCCTCGGGCAAGTGATGAGACATGACATAGCGGCAGAGCTATTAGCGTTAATTCCGGTAATAGGGAAGTATAACAATGATGGAATAAATATGATGATAGAGCATGGATGGCTGGAAGAACCATTTACTGCACCAGATAGAAAAAGACTTTCTGAATCTCCACCTAGGAATCAGACGTAAATAGGATGAGAAAAATGTGAATAAAAATGTGCTTGAAAAACTTTTATGGTCCATCGCATTACCCGGTTTTGGACAAATATTAAATAAGAAGTATTTAAAAGGCATATTACTTATATTCCTTGAATTTTTGGTAAATATCCAAGCCAATTTTAATGAAGCAATTATTTCTAGTTTTCATGGAAATATTGATACGTCTATTGAAATAATAAATTTCCAATGGCTATTGTTCTACCCCTGTTTGTACTTTTTTTCAATGTGGGATGCAGTAAAGGATGCAAACCGAAATGATGAAATTTCTCCATTGTTATTTCTCCCTTTCGTTTTTGCAGCATATTTTGTTACTGTTGGTTTAATTTATTCAACCAAGGTTAAGTTATTTGGAACATTGTTAGGACCTATTTTTTTACCAATGCTGTTTGTAATCCCAGGAGTATTAATTGGATTAGGTTTTAAAAAACTCATTACAATGTTCATAAAATAAGAACGCTTTTTCTGATGAAAAAATGCGTTCTTTTTTATACAGTTTACCACTATCGTTCTTAAACTAACCTGCCCCGTTTGTACAATAAGAAAAGCCGCCTGAGTTGGTAGCTGGATCTTAAAGTAATGCACCCGGTAATTTTTTTCATAATATGATCCTTAATGGGAAATTTATTATAAAGAATATTCACCATTAAAAGGAGTATTTTATGAAACAGCCAAGACGTTTAACTGCTTATTTAGGTATAGTTGATACACCTTTTCTACACCTGCGGAATCCATATATAATGGCATTTTGGTCTATCGCATTCCCCGGCTTTGGATATCTGCTCCTAGGAAAGTATTCCAGGCTTCCTTCTTGATAGTTGGGAATTTTTTATTAATCAGTACTCTAAGGTAAACCTTGCAATGGTTCATTCCTTCAATGGCCATTTTGAACTGGCAAAGGAGGTAATCAATCCAAGACTGCTCCTCTTGTATATCCCCGTTTACCTATTCTGTATTTGGGATTCATACCGAACGGCATTTCCTCTATCTTTGCTACCCCTCTGAATGAATTTGATGATCATCCTCAGATTTTTGATACCATCAATCATTCCGATGGGGTTTCGTTCATCAATATAGGAATGTGTTTATCCGTTGTATTCCCACCATCCTTGCAAGCAGAGGCTTAATGAAGCTTGGACCTTATATGGGGACTGATTGGAGCTGGCGGCGGTTTTTTGATAGGGCTTTTTATTGATTTGTCTCTTTATAAGTGAAAAAAAAAGGAAAAAGACGAAAAGAAAAAGGGAACTTGGTCATCCTTGTTGTGGAATGCAATCAAGAGGAAGAACAAATTGTCTCCAAAATCCTTGCCAATAATAGAGCCTTAGGCTTAGCAAAGATAATTCAATAAAAAGAGGAACTTTCTATGACTGATCCTTCTTGGAACGAAATTATTGAAACCTAAAAGACATTGACAGTAATAAGAAAAGCACACTGGTATCACCATGAGTTATTTACTCCCCAATGGTGGTTTCTGGTGGATAGAACAAGAATCAAACAGATTTGGCTTATGGAGCGTTAATGGCCATTCTCATAATCCACTTAGCCGATAAGGGCACATCTATTGGATTGTGGACTTATCCTAATAAGCTTATCAGTGTTTTTCCAAGGCTTGATGCAATTGATGTCAGTGTACTGCCCGTATTTCATATCCCATTATAAACCTTAAGAAGATTTTTCAAAAAAAAGACTTATTTGCATTAAGTTATAGTTGGAGGTTAAAAAATTGAGAAGAAAAAGTGTTCCATTTTACTTTATTATGATTATTAGTATAGCAGGAATGATATTATTACCATTCGCAATTGTTAAACGTTCATTTAAGGATTGGATTATTGTTTACCTTGTAAGTGTTATTGGAAATTTTTTCTCAGATAAGTATTTAGTATCAAAAGGATATTTAAAATACCCTACAAAACTTTTCCCAAAATATGAAATCCACCTCCCTTTTGATTTTATTCATTACCCATTAATGCTACTTTATTTTAATCAATGGACATTGAACAGCAAACTCGCTGAAATTTTTTTAAAACTTTTCCCTTTTGTTATACCTCAAACAATAATAGAGACAATTGCAGCAAAGAAAACTAACCTAATCAAATGGCAAAAGGGATGGAATTGGTATCACTCATTAATAAGTCTTACGGTAAAACTGTTACTTTGCAGAGGCATTATTGCTATTATTAGAAAAGTAAACACAGAAAAAATATCAGTAAGTTAAAATAAGCAGATGGTTACCAGGAACGAAGGAAATGTTATCACGGAGATTGTATAGGTGATCAATCCTGAAGGATGATTTGCCGTTTTAATACTTATATTTTATAATGAGTTTTGCAACTGTAAAGTTGCTATGACTAGATAAGCCCTTTCTTATGATTGGGCTTTTGATTTTCCATTCGGGTGATAACATATACAGCAGCATTGGAATGAATCTGAAAGTACTCCGGTTAAGGATCAGTTAAGCAAAGATAGATAGCCAAAACTTAAGGTGTTAGCATTTAGTTAATTGGACTTTATGAACGAAATGAAGTGTTACCTACCGAGGAAAACCTTAAGAAATCAGCACAGTTTTACGGTGTTAAACTAGAAGATATTAATGAGAAATACAAGTAAGCCCGTCTCGATTGAGATGGGTTTTTCCTATTTCAAAACCTTGGATACTTTAAATTAGTTAAGAGTATTCTAAGAAGGATGAGGGGGATTAAATACAATGTCATTAAAAAAGCAATGGCTCATTAATATAGTAATGATCTTATTTGCATGGTCGACAATACCTTTTTTAGGGATTAAGAATGTTAAACGGTTTCTACCTGCTTCTGTCCTGATTGTCATTTTAGAAGGAATAAATGTTCAAATTGGTAAAAATCGAAAATGGTGGTTTTTTTATAATAATCCAAAATCCTATATTTCTGGAGAATTTGCTTTTAATATCGGTCCACATTTAGTTGGTTCCATGTGGATATTAAAATTGACTTACGGAAATTTTAAACGTTTTATATTACTTAATGCAGTAATAGATTTTATCTTCGCATTTCCAAATCTAAGTTTAATGAGAAAATTAAAAGTTGCTGCATTAGACCGATTAAATAATTGGCAATTCTTCCTTTATATTTTTTATAAAGCACCAGTACTATATGGATTTCAAAACCTTTTTGAAAAGAAGGAATAATCCTTCACTTATTAGTAAATTATTTTCTCCGGAAAAAAAGCCCCTCTCGAGTGAGAAGGGCTTTTGTTATTTACACATCAATACGACATATTATGTTAATCATAAATATGAGGTGAATTATAATATGACGCTTAAATGGATCTCAGTTATCATAGGGTCCCTTATCGGGCTTCTAACAGTCTGCTTCTTTAGTTCCGAAGGTTTAGTACAATTCTATAGAAACGGCATGGGTTCAATTACCCAATCCCCTTCAGTAGGCCAAATTGCAGGGTCTACAGGAAAAAATAAGCCCTTCAAATGAGAAGGGCTTTTCTAATTTACTTTACTCGAAGCACTTGTCCAACATAAATTGTGTAATTGTCATCAAGGTTGTTCCAATCTTTGATTTGCTGTACAGTGCTTCCATAAGTTCTGCTTAAAGAATAAACTGTATCTCCAGAAACAACTGTATGATAAACAGCTGAGCTCTTCTTAGGAAGATTGAAACTCTTCACAATTCCATTCACATGTCCACGGGCTAGATTTTCGATGAAGGTGCTTGATTTTAGCTTCGCTGCATCATTGGCATTATCGATAAAGCCATTTTCAGTTAATAAAGCTGGCATATTGGTTTCCCTCAGAACATGGAAGTTTGCCTGCTTTTTACCGCGATCATAATAATCTACCAACTTAATTACTTCAGCATGAATATTGTTTTGGTATGTGGTTGTTGGAGCCCCGACTCCTGGATAAACATAATCCTCATATCCTGTTCCCCCACCAGCATTAATATGAACTGACAAGAAGAAATCAGCTCCCCATGCATTGGCAGCATTTGTACGCTCAGATAAAGATATTGTTTGATCTCCAGTTCGGCTCATACGGATGGAAACATTATCATATTCAAGGGTTAGAATATCTTTTATACGTGTAGCGATCTGAAGTGTTAAATTCTTTTCCTGAAGACCATTTCCTACTGCACCTGGATCTGTGCCGCCGTGACCTGGATCAATAAAAAGTTTGACCATATTTAATCACCTCTAATAATATTTTTATTCACAAATCTATTAATTGCTTGTACTGCTGTCCTTCCTTCTCACATAGTAATCACTCCTTTCACTAAATTAAAAAAGCCACCCTGAAGGGCAGCTTATTTTGGCCATTGATAACGTTTTGCTTGTTGGCTATCCTCTATTCCCCTTGTTGTTGGATCATTTAAAGCATTCCATACACTCACCACTATCAGCAGTAAAACATATGGATTAGAATAAGCTCCGACCAGCAAATTAAAAACAGAACCCCAAGTAGTGAGGTCCTGTGCAGTCAAACCATAGTATCCTAGTATTGGTGCAAAA
>JAPSLU010000255.1 GCA_031180405.1 Bacillus sp. (in: firmicutes)
ATTTAAACAAGCATGGCCAGAGTTTAATTTAGATGCTATTAAAATGGATAAAATAGAAATTCCTGTACAAATAAATGGGGTAGTCCGAGACTTAATTAAGATTAGAGTAGATATAAAAGAGGAGCAACTAAAGGAGGAAGTTTTCAAGTTGCCAAAGATTCAAGCCAGGTTAAATAATCAAGAAATCAAAAAAGTAATTATTGTTCCGAATAGACTTGTAAATTTAGTAGTATAACCCAGAATACAGAGCCAGCTAATTTCGTATTAGTTGGCTTTTCCTATTGGATATTTCAATTTAATTTCATTTCTAAAGATGTATAAAGAACAAGAAAATATCAAATGCAAAATAAATAGGAGGCACTATTTAAGTGCACTCCTTTTTATTTTATGGATTAATCAATTCTCCATTAAATCTTGGGATAAGTTGACAATCTCTTATTTCATTATGTTTAACTAGCCAGAGTATAAACCTTTCAATGCCCATGCCGAACCCTGCAGTATTTAGAGGATAAAGTTCCTTCATGTCTAGATACCATTGATAATCCTTACCATCTAGGTTATGAAATTTCAGAGCCTCTCGTACCTCCTGTGCTGTTGTATGACGCTCACCACAACCAACAACTTCTCCAATACCAAACAATAAATCACCGTTAAGAGCATATTTCCCTGTTTCATCAGACCCCTGATAAAAAGGAACAGATAGATAGTCATGATGGGTAAGCCAAACAATTCCACCATGCATTTTTATTAGCTCCTGCTCTCCTTCATGAGTAATAGTCCTAAAACCCTCAGGATGATATTTTACATAACGGCTGTTATTACCGAGCAACTCAATAGCCTCTTCCATAGTTATCGTTGGATATTTGCCATTCCTTGCAATTAGTTTTTCGATATGTGTTAGATCTCCTAAAACTGACTCTATAGTATCTGGAATGTTATTTAACAAGTCCAAACTTAACTGATGGATATAATTATTTACGAGCTGCATAACATCATGAAGGTTCCCCTGAATTTCTGCCTCACTGTGATAGAACTGGCACAGATGCCTAGAATCTGCTTTTTCACCTCTGAAGGAAGGCATTATATAATGTACACCTTCATTAAAAACCCTTAACGCATATTCTAAATGAAATTGCATTGAATCTGATAAATAGGTCTCTATTCCCTCAAGCTCTATCTTAACGGGCAATGAATCACTTCCAAGTCCCATGGGACTTGTAACAGACCCGGTGGTTATTGGTAAACAGACAGACCTAAGATTTGACTGTTTAAAAAATTTAAATGTAGAATGATTAATTTCGTCCTGGATGATGCAGATAGCCTTATACCAAGGGTCGGATAGCGCTTTTTGAAAATGGGTTTCTGTGTTCATCCACGTCTTTTGGGGAATTATTCTATCTTTACTATTTGTACTAATAGACATCATTAATTCTCCTCTCTAGATATTTAAGTTTATACTCTGCAGGATTTATGTAAAATTGGCTCTGGGTTAATAGGTTTATATTTGTAGAGCAAAATAGAGAAACCACAGTAGGTAAGGTTCTTGTCAAATAATTCGTAAAAATATCTTAATCTATCCTCCATAGCCTTCTTAATATCAGGTTCTACTGTTGAAAGATGCTCTTGGGACATGACCATGGAAATATATCGTTCAATTTCTTCAGGAGTTGACTCCAAATATTTAAAGTCCTCAGAAAAATAAGGTTTTAATCCTTGATCTTCAAACGTATCCTCCCAGAAAGATTTATCCCACACATCAATATTTGAATGAATAGCTTCCTCAACTGCCTTTTTTATATGAAAAGGTGGAATCTCCCTATAGTAAATCGGAGCAGCTGCCAAAACACCATTCGGCTTAAGAACTCTTAAATACTCTGAAATAGCACTATCCCTGTCATTTATGAACGAAGTAACATTACTGCAAAAAACAAGATCAAAAGAATCATCTTCGAATGGCAAAGTTCGAGCGTCAGATTGAATAAACTCAACATTTTTTATACCGTTTTCTTCTGCTTTTGCCTTTGAAAAGGCCACGGATTGTTTATTAATGTCTATTCCAGTTACTTTTGCATGGGGAAGGGTGCTTGCGAACTCCAGGCTGGAAAATCCAGTGTTTGAACCAATTTCCAAAATACTAGCATCATGTCGTAAATTACTTTCCCTAATAATTACACGGATGGTTTCGATTCCGCCAGAACACATATTTGGCTCTCTTACTATAGAAACTAAATTTGAAAAATCAGTATTTAGAATTTCTTCTTTACTGTAAATTCTTTCTAGAGTTATCACTATTAACAACCTCCATTAATTAGAAAATTCAAAATCTACTAAAATCTACCACATATTTAAAAATAGGTCAATTATATTTTAAAAAATTTAAATATATTTGAATTTTATTCAAGGGGCTGTTATGATGTGGTTAAATAACATATTTTGGATGGTGGCAAATGAGTGAATATAAGATATCTAAAAATGATGAGATAGTTGTTTGGGCTCCATCCTCACCAGCACCTTTTCTTTTTCCAAAAAGATTTAAAAGAGCAATCAACGCATTAGCTGATAGAGGATATAGAAATATAAGGATCGGTGAATCATGCAAGAAAAACCTAACTTATGATATTGGATTTTCCAAATACCTCGCAGAAGAGTTCCATAGTTATTTAACTAATGAGGATACAAAAGCGATTTTTTTTGCTGTAGGAGGCTGGACAACCAGCGCTTTGTTCCCATTTATAGATTGGGAGTTAGTTAGAGCAAATAAAAAGGTTTTAGTCGGTTACAGTGATGCTACCTCTTTATTACTAGCTTGTTATGCAAAAGCCGGTATGATGGGTTTTCATGGGCCAATGGTAATATCTGAATGGGGTGAATACGGCGGACCATGGCAATATACTGTTGAGAGACTAGAAGAACAATTGTTTAGTGAAAATCTCTATATAGATTTAAAGCCACCCTATTATTGGACTGAGGAAAAGTTATGGTGGGATAAGGAAGATCTTCGAAAAAGAAGTAATTCTGGAAGAGGGGAGTGGCGTTTCTTTAAGAAGGGCAAAGCAGAAGGTGTTTTAATCGGCGGAAATTTAAATACCATTAGCTTTTTATTAGGAACAGAATATATGCCAAGTCTAGAAGGGGCCATTTTGTTTTTTGAAACTGAAGGCTATAGCCCAGATAAATTATTGGCCTATTTAATGCAACTGAAATTTCATGGGGTATTTGATGACATATCTGGCCTAATTATTGGTAGACACTCTAACCCTGTATTGGCTAGCTCTGGCGAATCTTCATTTGAAAAAATCTTACATAACGTGTTTGACGAATATAATTTCCCTATATTAGTCGATGTTGACTTAGGACATACGGAACCCATGATAACGTTACCTATAGGCGGCCAGGCGTTGATAGAAAGTGACCATAATTTATTTAGAATTTATAAAAACTAAAGGAGATCTTCCATGTATAAGAATTCTTTAGCAGAAATGATTTATGATAGTGTCCCTCCTAACCATTTAAGAGATACTAAATATTTACAGTCCTATTTAAAGTCAGAAAACAAAGAGCCAATTCCATTAGCATTAGGAGAAACCTGGAAACGAGCTCCTGATGACCTTATAAACAATCTAAAGGAAGCTGCTTCTTTTGAAAGCGGCTATCAGTTTTCTATGTATGGTCTACCAAGTTTCAGGAGATTCTTGAAGGATTATATTGAAAAGTCAGAGCGAATTGCTGGTGACAACAGATTAGAAACTGCTGTTACCTGGAATGGGACTAGAAGTGCCATGTTTGACTTCGGGAGATACTTATTGGAACAACAAAAATGTCATAAAAAGCCAGTATTTATCTCTACAGATCCAGGATGGGATTATGAAGGGGTGTTTTGTCCTCTAGGCTATGAGATTAAAAAAATCCCTCTATCTCCCTTGAACAGGTTTGAACCTTGTTTAGAAGATTTCAGGATAGCCATTGAAGATATAAAAAAGCAACATGACAAATTTCTCTCGTTTCTTGTAATTAATCCTCAACATAACCCTACAGGAAACAACTGGAGTGAGTTATTGGTTGAAGGGATTATTCAATTAGCTGCTAATCATAAATGTGGGCTATTGATTGATAATGCCTATTACGGTTTAACACCTGATACCACTAACAAAACTTCTGCTCTGGAATTAATTAATAATAACTGGAGTATTATCGAATCTGCAAAAATTGATAATTGGATCTTTGCCACAAGATCATTAGGTAAACAGTTTCATTGTAACGGTTGGGGGATTGGAGCAGTTATGGCTAGCCCCCCTGCTTTGGATATTATAGTAAACGAATATAGATCCGTTCATTCCTACAATTATAATGCCCTGATGCAAAAATCTATGGAAAAGTGGATGAAATCAGATGAATCCGCAAGATTTCTAACTAGCCTACATTACGAAAGTGGCAGGAAAAATAAATATATTAACGATTTTTTCCAGGATAAATTAAATTATCCAAGATCTTCTTATCATATAGGTGTTTATTCTCCTTATTTACTATATGAAGTTCCGGAAAAATACCACAATGGGGCTGATAGTATAAATACCTATATTAAAGAACTTTTCTTTAAGACTGGTGTTCTGGTTACTGATTGCTGGGCCGCCCCTAGGAAAAGCGATTTGAAGGGTAAATCACTAAAGTTTGTTCGTATGTATACAGGTGTTTCAGAAGAGATCCTACATGAAGCACTTGAAAGACTTAGGGAAAGTGGATTTTCATTTAGATAAGGGGGAGTATTTAATGAGGAAAAAATTATTGGTACTTATTCATGATATTGATCCATTTATTTATTTAAAAGGTTTAGAGGATTTAGACTATGAGATTGACGTCATATATACAGAACCCCAAAACCCAGCTATGTTGGATATTTTTAACAATTGGCTTAAGGAGACTACCTTAAATGCCCAATCTGTAGAGGGACTAGATAATATTTATGAATTAGCTGAAAAAGTTGGTCGAGAAAAAAATATAGATGGCATTTTAAGTTTTAATGAATTTATGACAGAGCCTGTAGCTATAATTGCCCAAAACTTGAACCTACCGGGAAATTCCGTACAGGCAGTTAAAACTGTTCAAAATAAATATTTACAAAGAATGAAATTGAAGGAGCACCAGGTGCCAAGTGCAAAGTTTCACTTAATTAGAGAAGAGTCTGATTTAGTTACAGCGGGTCAATCAATAGATTTCCCTGCAGTTTTAAAACCCGCTTTTGGATCAGGTAGCTACCATGTCTATGACATCGAAAATATGGAGCAACTCAAAGAGGTTTTTAATACCAAAATTAGATCTTATTCAAATTATTTAAATAAAGAAAAAGAGTTATTCCTACTTGAGGAAAAGCTAATTGGTGCGAATTTCTATAAAACTGAAGGATACGGTGATTATGTTAGTGTTGAGTCAATGGTATACAAAGGGGAAATAAGCCATATTTGTGTTTGTGATAAGACTCCTCTAGCTCCTCCATTTAGAGAAACTGGTGCCATCTTACCTTCTGTATTGGAGACCGATCAGCAAAATGAAATATATGATGTAGCTTCCAAAGCAATAAAAGCCCTAGGACTAACAAATGGCCCTGTTCATACAGAAATTAAGCTAACAGAACAAGGACCAAGAATAATTGAGGTAAACGCAAGGGCTGGCGGAGCAATGCCAATAATGCTTCAACTATGTTCTGATTATGACATCCCTAAAGAGGCAGCTAAAATCACTGTAGGTGAAAAGCCCAAATCTAAAGCAACGTTCAAAGGTTATGGCGCATCATTTTTCTTCCATGAGGAAAGTGTTAGTGAAAAAGAAGTTGAGTCAATTGATGGTGTAGAAGAGGCAAAGGCAATACAGGGTATACACACCCTTGTTTGTCTAAAAAAGCCTGGGGATAAGATATTGGCAGATTTAGGTATGCGTTCTTTATATGCTTTTGCTTATACTTTTGGAAATACTTCAACTGAATGTTTGGAGCAATATAAAAAGATTAAAGAAACCATCAGTGTTCTGTATAAGATAGGAAGTGTTGAACATGTCTGAAAATAAAGTTTTTATTGAAAACTCTCACACTGGTTTAAATGTACATTATGATATCCAAATATGTGAAAATTGCGTTTTACCCGAGACATTCCCAGATATATCCTTTAATTCTAAAGGAATTTGTAATTATTGTGAGGAATTTGCAGGGATTCCAGATTGGAACGAAACCAACTTAGAAGAGTTTATTAATACAGTTAAAAAAAAATCATTAGGCTCCAAATACGACTGTTTAGTCTTATATAGCGGAGGAAAAGATAGTTCTTTTTCTTTAAAGTTAATGAAAGAAAAATACAATTTAAGGATCTTAGCGATGACGTTAGATAATAGTTATTTATCTAACGTCACCAGTCAAAATATGAAAATTGTATTGGATAACTTAGGAATCGACCATCACATTATTAAATACCCTAAATCAGTGA
>JAPSLU010000256.1 GCA_031180405.1 Bacillus sp. (in: firmicutes)
GGACTATTTCGCTCTTTTTGGCGCAGAAGTCCAAGCATGTGTATGGGGTGGAGATTGTACCGGAAGCGATTGCGGATGCGAATCGGAATGCACAGTTGAATGGCGTGGAGAATGCGACGTTTGAGGCGGGGCCTGCGGAGGTTGTGATTCCTGCTTGGAAGGAGAAGGGCATACGGGCGGATGTGATTGTCGTTGACCCGCCGCGCAAAGGCTGTGATGAGGCGTTGTTGACGACGATTTTGGAGATGCATCCGGAGAGAGTGGTTTATGTGTCTTGTAATCCTTCTACGTTGGCGAGGGATTTGAAGGTGCTTGCTCACAGTTACGTGGTGAAGGAAGTGCAGCCGGTGGATATGTTTCCGCATACGGGGCATGTGGAGTGTACAGTGTTACTAACTTTAAGAGAGACCAAAGCTTAAAATGTCTCTCTAAGCCCCCAATACATGGGTAGTTATATTGTAGTGGATTTTAAGTGAGCCGTTCTCACTGACTTCAATCCTGTTTACAAGCCTTTGGAGAATCTGCTTCAATACATGCTCATTATCAATATCTAGATTAGCCAAGCGTACTATATGTTTTTTAAAGGCATGGATTTGTTCTTCCATGTCCTTTTTAGTTTCTAGGTAGTATTCAAGTTCTGACTTTCGTTGAGTGAGAGTTGTTTGTTCAACTTGAATATGCTCATTTTGTAACTTAAACTGCTCAATATCACTTACCTGTTGGTAGATTTTAATGTTTTTGTTTATTGCATGGCTAATAAGGAATTAGGTGTTGAAGGCTTTTATTTGTATCAATTTATAGAGGAAAGAAATGATAAGTTCAAGAGAGGTTGGAACTGTCCTCTGAATGATATGATTTCTTTGACAGGACTTCTGATATGGCGAAAAAACCAGTTAAAAATCTTGAACAATACAATATGATCTACGTATATCATAGACCATATATTTTTGGCTTACCTTCAGGTAATAAAGTCAAGGCGTGGTGTCAATGATTATAAGTCTTTTCACAAAGGTGGTTTTAAAAGAGATTACTTTAGAGGAGAATTGAAAAGGCAATTGACAAATATGGGGAATCAATCTTTATAAGATCTCAGAACGGTGATATGGATATTGATGATGGCATGCTACCTTGGTAGATTTGGATATAAGTTAAAGACACTTAATCCTGCAATACGATGTGATTAGCGGGTTTTTGTGATTTATGACATTCACCTAAGCACATCAAAGTAATATCACTAGATACTATATGCTGTGTAATAGACATAAAAAAAGTTAGGAAATTTAGGGATTTTTTATATGGTCAATTATCGCTTCGAACTACTTCGGAAGTGCCTTTAAAAACATACATATTAAAAAAAGTATTCACCTAGAATACCTAACTCCTTTCTTTATAACGCCAAACAATAGGGGGTTAAATTTTTCTTTTTCTCTACAATTACCTGCATTGACATATCCGCTGTTTATTTTCTAAAATATAAGCAAAAAGTTTACAGCATAAAGTTTATTTGCTGATAAGCTTATTATTGAGTTAGAAGGAGTGATTATTTGAGCCAGGAAACGTTTTGTGAGTTTCTAATAAAAATGCGGGATAGTATTGGAATGAATAATAGTCAATTAGCTAGAAAGGCAAATATAACTCCGGTTTATTTAGGAGAAATCTTAAAGAAAAGAAAAAACCCGCCGGATAAAAAAACTCAATATGCACTTGCTGAAGCTTTAGGTTTAAATGATGGCGAGCGATGTATGTTGTTTGATTTGGCAGCAAGAGAACGAAATGAGATTCCTGTGGATGTTTATGATTATATTGTAATTAATTCAGATGTAATAAATGAAATAAGGCGTAGAATAAAAAAAGGAATTGAGTAAACTAGTTCTGCTCATCAAAAAAAGATAACGTACCATAGTAAAAGAAAGCCATCGTTACACCTGAAAAAGTGTGAGGAGTGAACCAATTAGGAGTTGGAAACAGATGGTCTCTCTCATTCTAATCCAGTGGACCCAATTGTAAAAGGAGAATTTAAATAATGTCAGAACAGACTAATCAAAATGATTTATATACGTACAATGTACATATTTTGGATAAATATGAATGCTTAAGTTTAGGAGCAACAACAATTAACAACTTAATTGATGAAAATAAAATTAAAGCAAAAAAAATAAGAAGTAGGAAAGAAGATAATTTTAAAAAACCAGATGTATTAATTATTGATAAAAATAAAAATATAATAGTTTACCAAGAGCATAAATTATCTAGTGAGTTCAATACTCCGGCAAAGAAAGAAGCTGCAATTAAACAAGAAATCGAGGTTGCTAAAAAACTAGGTGCTAAAATCTTTATTGCAACTGATACAGAAGAGTTTATTTGGATTAATCCTTTAACAGGTGAAAATATACTGGATGAAAATGGGAACCAAATTAAAATGCAACTTAAGCCTAAAGAACAAAATAATAAGATGATTGTGAAATTAATTGGGGATATTTTGCTTTCTATTGATGATAAAAATAATCAGATATTAAAAAAAGAATATTTAGACCCTACTAATTTAGCACAAAAAATTAATAATATATTAAAAAACCTTACTTTTGCGTCAGCAAAAATGTCGTTATATACCTTTGTAGAGGTGTTTTTATTTAAATATTTATCAGATATAGGAATATTAAAAGATGATAATTCTTTCTCTTATATAAATGATTTATATAAAAAAGATGGATATGATGATGCTAAAGTTCTTGGTAAATATTTAGATGGTCCCAGAGAAACGATGAGAAAACTCTTTCCAAAAGGAACTGACGGAACAAGTATAATTAATGGACAAGTGTTTCATGTAGAAAAAGATAGTTTAAATAATTATGTAAGTGTTGATAATACAGCTACAATTTTTAAACAAGTTATTTTAGAGTTCCAAAAATACGAAAAAGATAATGGTAAATTTATAAATATAAGTAAAGATTTTAAGTCGAAACTGTTTGAAACCTTTATGAAGAATAGTGATGACAAGGCAGGGATGGGACAATTTTTTACTCCATTGAAAGTTGTTCAAGAAATGGTAAATATGGTGGAAGTGAAAAATAACATGGTAATTTGCGACCCCGCCTGTGGGGTTGGGAAATTTTTATTAGAAGCAGTTGAAAATAATCTAGATGAATTTTTTTCTGTTGATAATAATGGGAATTTGACAAAAAGTGTTCAACTTGTTGGCTATGCAAGATGATGTCTGAAAATGATGATATTACAATAATTTTAGCAAAAGCTAATATGTTAATTTATTTCTCCAAATTATTTGTTGAATGTAGTGATGCAAGTGAACTACAAAAAATGACAAATGATTTAATTAATAATACATTCAAATTAAGTAAAACTTTATTAGGGACTTTAGACAAGGTTGAATTAAATACTTATGATTTGATACTTGCAAATCCACCATATTATCAATCTAAAATTATGACTAATGAAGCTAAAAAAACTAAACAATATGAATGGGGTGGAGCAGGTGTTGAGGGCCTATTTTTGGAGTGGATTGTTAAATCTTTAAATTATGGTGGTGTAGCTAATGTAGTGCTGCCAGATGGGATATTTTCAAATATACAGAATAAAAAGTTAAAGAAAAATATTATAGCACAATGTTATATAGAAAGCATTATTTCTCTCCCTATAAATACTTTTTTTAACACACCTAAGAAAACATATATATTGACTTTAAGGAAGAAAACTAAGAATGAAATAGATAATAATACGCCCCAAAAATATCCAGTTTTTACCTATATTTGTAAATCTATTGGTGAGACATTAGATACTAATAGATTTGATGAACCGAATAATAATGATTTACATGAAGCTGTCAATAAATTTAATAATTATAGGAAACTAAGTGATAAGAACAATATTCAAGAACCTTTTAAGACTTACTTTGAATCAGATAAACAATTCAAAGCTATTCCGGTAAGTGAATTTACTGACGATTCTTGGATAATAGAAAACTGGTGGTCAGAACAGGAAAAGATAGATATAGGATTAGTCAAAGCTAAAGAAACATTTACGATAGAAGAATTTCAAAATATTATAGATGAAACGGTTCAACTTATGAATGAATTTAAGGAGGAACTGGAATGTCTCAAATAAAGTATAAAACAATCGATTTTAATGAGATGTTTGAACTTAAAAGGGGACAGATCATTTCTAAAGAGTATATAAATATTCACAAAGGTGAATACCCAGTTTACTCTACACAAGTTGAAGAAGCTTTCGGCTATATAGATAGTTATATGTATGATGGTAAGTATTTAATATGGAATACAGACGGTTTAGCCGGTTACATTAAAATAATGGATGGTAAATTTTCTATAACCAACATAGTAGGGATAATGTTTTTAAAAGAACCATTTACATTAGAAACAATATCATTAGAATATATAAAATATATATTAGAGCCTATCTTTAGATCGAATAAGAAAGGCAGAATGGGTGAGAATGGGAAAAATGAATATACTAAATTAAATAGTACAATGATTAAGAACTTAAATATTAAAATTCCTATGCCGGTTAAAGAAGACGGTACTTTTGACATGGAAGTACAACAGGAGTTAACTGCTAAATATGAACTTATAAAAAATAAAAAGCAAAAGCTGTTCGATAAGAAAAAAGAGATAGAAATTATTAATATAGACTTTTATCATTCAGTTGCAACTAAAGAAGTACCTATTGTATCTATATGTGATATCTGTAAAAGTGACAAAAGTATTACTAAGGCTAAAATACAAGCAATGAAAGGTGATATACCTGTTTATTCCGCAACAGTTGGTAAACCACTTGGATTTGTTAATTTTTATAATAATGATAAACCGGCGCTCTTAGTTGTAAATGATGGTGATTCAGGTAGAACTTATATTGTAAAAGATGAAAAATATACAATCGGTAAGCACGTTATGGGATTAAAAATAAAAGATAAATATAAGGACCAGATATCCTTAGAGTTTTTACAGATTATTGCAGAGCCTTTGTTTTTGAAGCAAGCAAAAGGAAATGGTTTAAAGAATCTGCCTGGTGTAATGGTGAAAGAGACAACAGTACTAATTCCAGTAAAACCAGATGGTAATTTTGATATAAACACACAATTAGATATTGCTAAAAAGTATTTAAAAGTAGAACAAATTAAGAAGTCATTGTCATTAAAGATGAACTCCTTATTAGAATTAAATATAAATATATAAACTATTACAATCCTAGAGTCTGTAAAATATTCTGTGTAAACTCTCAACCTCTAAACTACAATTAGTCTTAGAAAGGTTGGGAGATTTTTTATGATGTCAAAAGAGCGGATCAAAGAGAAGGATATGAAGTCTGTGGACGACGTACAGTCGGCTTTGAAGGATTTGTTTGCTGAAACGATTAGAAATGGAGTCCTCTTTTGGATATGCGAAGCATGACATGAAAAGAAAGCGGACAACGAATAGCCGTAATGGATACAGTAAAAAAACAGTTCGTTCCGAGTATGGTGAAGTTGACATCCAAGTCCCTCGTGATCGTGAGGGAGAATTTGAGCATGCCATCGTAAAGAAGTACCAGTCCAATGTAACAGGGATCGAAGATCAAATCCTCGCGATGTCTGTGAAAGGCGTGTCCACACATGATATCCAAGACCACTTGCAACAGCTCTACGGCGTCGAAGTCTCACCAACACTCATTTCAAATGTCACCAACAAAATTGTTCCCCTGATTAAAGAGTGGCAAAATCGCCCTTTGCAATCGATATATGCCGTTGTTTTCTTAGACGCGATCCACTTTAAAGTAAAACAGGACGGGGCTATCGTCAACAAAGCTGCCTATATGGTCATTGGAATTGACCTTGACGGTCATAAAGATGTCCTTGGAATCTGGATTGGCGAAAATGAATCAGCGAAATTCTGGTTACATGTACTCAATGAACTGAAAAACCGTGGAGTCCAGGATGTTCTCATTATGAGCGTTGATAACCTCCGAGGCTTTACGGAGGCTATTTCAGCATGTTATCCAAAGACAGAGATTCAGAAGTGTGTCATTCATCAAATCCGTAACTCCATTAAATATGTTTCCTATAAGGATTTAATGAAAGTTACGGCTGAGTTAAAGCCTATTTACAAGGCTCCAACGGAGCAAGCTGCACGCGAAGAACTCGATCAGTTTGAGCAAGCTTGGAGGAGTAAATACCCCTTGATGGTACGCTCTTGGCGCACCAACTGGGATGAGATTGCGACCTTTTTTTAAATATTCTCCAGAGATTCGAAAGCTCATCTACACAACCAATGTTATTGAAAGTTACCATCGACAACTTCGTAAAGTAACGAAGGGAAAAGCCGTCTTTCCCACAGACTATGCTCTTCTCAAAATGTTATATCTCGTAACCATGGATGTCCTACGCAAATGGACG
>JAPSLU010000257.1 GCA_031180405.1 Bacillus sp. (in: firmicutes)
AAAACCACTAGAGCTTCTTGTTCGGCCTCGAGTAGATAAAACTTACCATAACTTCTTAATAAAGTATGGCAATTACGGCAAATTATCTTATTTTCATCGAGGCTTACTAACTCTAGATACTGACGATTACAAAATTCCAGGATACATAACATAAACGCAATAGATAAAACAAAAAAGCTAACAGGAAACCCTGTTAGCTTTTCTTATCTTATAACCATGCTGCACCGACAATGATTAACAAGATGAACAATACAACGATTAACGCAAATCCACCTGCATATGCTCCGCCCATTATGACACCTCCCTTACCTTGTTACAATATCCTATGAAATTACCCCTTTAACGGTATAGGCACTTACCCACACTAAATCATTTATTAGTAAGGCTGTTTCCGTAAACTTTGTTAAACACTGTTATCATCACATAATTAGGTAATTAGTAACAATTTTTCAGAAAAGAGCCTTTAGTAAAGATAAGAAGCTCCGATAATAATTAACAGAATAAACAGCACCACAATCAAAGCAAAGTTACCTGTAAAAGCGTGACCCATATTCAATTACCTCCTTTATTTCTTTCCCTGTATCCTATGGTCAATTGTTCGTTGATGATTGGACGATTGCCCAGTTCCTACTTTTTGTTTATGTTTTTCCTTATTATTGGATAATTAAGAAATCGTTTCCTTGAAAAAACTTTTTGAACATGACTCATTATGGTATAGTATTTCTTGTACTATCTTCATTACATATGAAAGCTGGATGTTGTAAATAATTTTTAAATATTCTAAGTAGGAGTTGTAGAAAAAGATGAAAAAATTAGCCATTGCACTAGCAACAGCAACAAGTTTATTTGCTTTAAGCGCATGTAATAATGCTGACTCTGAGGTTGTTGTTGAAACCAAAGCTGGAAACATTACAAAAGAAGAATTTTACGAGGCAATGAAGGATCGTTTCGGTGGAGACGTTCTTACAGAGCTTGTTCATGAAAAAGTACTTAGTGAAAAATATGAAGTAACAGATGAAGAGGTTCAAAAAGAGTTTGACAACCTGAAGACACAATATGGTGCACAATTTGAAAGTGTAATTCAAACACAAGGTGAAGATGTTGTAAAACAAATGGTTAAAGTGGACTTACTAAGAAAGAAAGCAGCAGAAGCTGAAGTTGAGATTACTGACGAAGATATTAAATCTTATCACGAGTCATTAGAAGGACAGATTAGAGCGAGCCATATCTTAGTTGCTGATGAAGCTGCGGCTAAAGAAGTGAAAGAAAAACTTGATGCTGGTGAAAAATTCGAGGACCTAGCAAAGGAATATTCAACAGACCCTGGTTCTGCCCAAAACGGTGGAGACCTAGGATGGTTTGGTGAAGGTGCCATGGTCGCTGAATTCCAGGAAGCAGCATTTAAATTAAAAGAAGGCGAAGTAAGTAAGCCTGTAAAATCTGAGTTTGGATTCCACATCATTAAAGTAACTGAAACTGTGAAGCCTCTAGAAGAAATGAAAGATTCACTAACTGAAGAGGTTCGCAAGCAAAAAATCCAACAACCTGATACAATCCAAAATGCCTTAGACAAGGCAATTAAAGATTCAAGCGTTGATGTGAAGGATGAAGATTTAAAAGACCTATTTAAAGCTGAAGAAACAAAGGAATAAAAACAAAAGCCCATGCGCCCAGACTCAGTCTCGGACAATAAGCCACAATTTCAACCATTGCGGCTAGCTAGGCACCTACCTTTTTATCACAAGACTATCTGGAGCTGGGTCATGCAATTGTCCCCAGTTCAAGAACTTAATCATAACGAAAAAGAACAGGAAGGCTCCCAAATTATGAGAGCCTTCCTGTTTTTATATGGATAATTCTTCACTTGCTGTTTTATCATCCTGCAGTTGTTGTTCATTCAATTCTTTTTTCTTTTGACGTTCTTGCTCTATACGATCAAGATACACTTGACCTTCTTTTTCAATGAAATCTTCATCAATCATCTTATCCTGACGTGAAGTTTTAAACGCCATATATCCACTGATGAGAATTCCTATAATACATAAATAAATCCACCAAGGCATAACCATCATACCTGTTTCCCCCTTTAATAAAACTTGTACAAATGAACAAGCCCTTTTTAAGGAGAATATGATCACATTCCTAACATTATGCTAAATTCGTTCTCTTTATTTATGAAATGTTGGTTTATAAAATGAGCGATTATCTAATGCAAACACTCTCTCGGTATACTCACCAGGCTTCACACGTTCTAGTGCTCGGTCCAGCATGTTCATTTTAGCATCAAGATTGTCAATGTAATGAAGAATTTCTGCTTCTTTAATCATTGGCGGCTTTGGACTTCCCCACTCTGCCTTTCCATGGTGACTCAGTACTAAATGCTGAAGGACGACGATTTCTTCTCCTTCTATTTGTAGATGTTCAGCTGCTTTTGCGATCTCATTGACCATGATGGAAATATGGCCTAAAAGATTACCTTCTACAGTATATGTTGTACTAATAGGTCCAGACAATTCGATAACTTTTCCTAAATCATGCAGAATAACACCTGCATACAAAAGATCTGTATCTAGACTTGGATATAGGGTTGCAATTGATTTTGCCAAATCAAGCATGGAAACGACATGGTAAGCCAAACCTGAAACGAATTCATGATGATTTTTCGTTGCAGCAGGGTATTCCATAAAAGCTGAACCATGTTTCTTTAGTAAATATCTTGTCACTCGTTGGATATTAGGATTTTTCATATCAAAAATATATTGAGTAATTTTGTCATTCATGACATCCTTAGCAATTGGAGCTGTTTCTAAGAGATCTGAAATCTCTATATTCTCTTCATCATGCTTTGGACGGATTTTGCGTATCTTCAGCTGATTACGACCTCGATAATGATGGATATCCCCTAGAACCTTCACGATACTTTGAGGGCTATACACCGCTTCATCCTCTTGGGACGCATCCCATAGCTTTGCTTCAATTTCACCTGATGTATCTTGTAAGATTAACGTCAGAAAAGCTTTTCCATTGCTTGCAATTCCTTTTGTGGTAGACTTGATCAATAAATGAACTTCCACCTGTTCCCCAATGTCAAAGTTTAAAATTCCTTTTCCCATCATAAAAGCTCCTCTCAATGGCTGTTTTATATACATTATTTTTTCAATTAATAAACATCCTTTTGTATGGCTAGTATAGCATAGTTAGGGTACATTCGGTTTTATGAATCACCTGGTTTTTACCCTCTTTCCTAATCACACTTCACTAAAGATTAACCATATGTTCTGATTGAGACGATGTAGCAATATGCTGATGACAAGTAAAAAAGATCACTTGGTTATCTTGCTTAAGTTCATGTAAAAGCAGCAACGTATTTGAAGTTCGACGATGATCAAAATGGACAAAGCTATCATCAATAATAATTGGCAGATTTAATTGAGCATTGATGTTTTTAATGATGGCTAAGCGAATGGCTAAGTATAACTGCTCAGAGGTAGCTTGACTCAGTTCCTCTGCTAAAAATTTCATTCCATCCTGTCGTTCAACAAGAAACGATTGTTTTTGACTTGGTAAAAAAACTTGTTTATACGCATTTGATGTAAGCTTTTTAAAATAATATGTTATAGAAGATAACAATGCCGGTAGCTTTTCCTCTCTATGTCTTTGAACTGTTTTTTGTAGCAGATCCTTTGCTAAAGCCTTAATGACCCATTTCTCAGCTTCATCTCTAATCACTGCCTTTTCATTTTCAAAGGCATGTCTTAGCTTGGAATATGTTCCACTTTGCTCCAGTTCATCAATTTTCACAAGAGTACTTGAGTATTCTTGCTGCAACTGTTGTTCATTCGCCTCCATTTGCTCAATCCTATCAGCTGCCTCTTTTAGTTCCATTTCAATATTATCTATTTTTTCATTAGATATAGTCTCAAGATCCATATCCTTTTCTGAAGACAATTGCTTTTCAATCCATAGCTTCTGTTTTTGTAATTCTTGGCGCTGCTCATGAAATTTAGCTAGCTTTCTGTATTCATCCTCATCTTGACAATGACTATCTTCTATCAATTTATCTCTTTGTTTTTTTAAGTAGTAAACTTTTTCCGTTACTTTTTCTAACTCTTCTTCTATTTCTATTTTTTGTTTTAAAAGCTTTGTTCTCTTATCGTCCCTATCTATCTCAGAGCTACACTGTTTAGCTAATTCATATACTGCCTCTTTCACCGTAGAATTCTTCTCGATATTTGAGACATTAGCCAAGTTGTGCACTTCTTCCTCAAACTTTAATAGATCCTGTACAATTAACTTTTCTTCAGCAAGATATTTATTCTTTTCGATCATCACATTTTGAAGATGCTGTAACGTCTCAAATGCCTCCAAAAGGACCTCAGAAGATGAATTTTCATCTATTTGTAATTTGTCTGCTAATTTTGAAAGCTGGAGCTTATGTTGAAATTGCTCCTTCTCCCATTCTTCATACTGCTTTAATATTCTCTCATAGGCCCTTTCTTGTTGCTCTAGCATGTGCTGCTCTTGATGTAAAGACTGTTTAATCATATGATCTTTATCTAACAGGTTCATCAATTCAGATAATGATCGGCCAGTCGATGATTGATTATCACTAGTATATAATAGCTTTTGATCTAGGTTTTTTAGCAGGGATTCTAAATGTTGAACGAGTGTATCTTTTTTTGTATGTAATTGATGAAGCTGTAAAAACACACCAAGACAAGCGACTACTAATATTCCAAACATCAACCAGCTTTGTTGGAAGAATAGCCAAATAGATCCGACTAAAAAGAGTAGGGCAAAAACAGACAGTAAGATGGTTCGTTGATTCTTCTCACCTTTATGTTGTTTCTTTCGTTCCTTTAGCTCAGCAGAAATACGCTGATGCTCTTGCTGAATCTGGTTAATGCTTGTTTCTTTTCGAGTGGAAACCTCTTGTTCTACTGATGTCCTTTCCTTATCAGATAATACTTCCTTTTGATATTTATCTATTTTCCACTCAGCCTCTTCAATAGCACCTTGCACTTGTTCGTAATGTTCGTCAAGCCATTGCTTTTTCTGCTTTAGCTTTACCTCTTCTGCTAATAATCCTTTTATTGACTCTTTCATCACTATGGTTGCTTTTATATCCATAATTTCGTTGTCTGTTAAATAAGGATAAAGTCTTTGCTTTAGTACATCTATTTCATGCTGAAGCTGCTCAAGCCTTTTTGTTACATAAACCACATTCTTTTGCTTCTCTTCATATAGCGAGAGCTGCTCCCGAATTTTCTGTATAGTCGATCTTTTTTGAATAAGCGCTTCATTTACTACAATCCTCGCTACCTCTTCCTCTACTAGGCTTTTCCTATTTTGTAAGGAATGTAGCTGAATTTCTAATGGTTGAAGTGTAGCATGAAAATGGTCAAGCTTTTGGAGTCCATCCTCTGGCAAATGATCTGTAGCTGGTATTTTCTTTAATTGATCAATACACCAGTTTCTTTCTTTTACTAAAGGGAGAACAGACTTCAATTTTTCTAATTGTCTTTGCATGAAAATATTTTCTCTTTTTGTTGATGCGGTTGATATGAGTTGTTTTTGAACAGAATCTCTTTTCTTTATTAGATATTCATAATGATTGATTTTACCCTTTGCCTCTTGCAGTTGCCCCGCACTTTCTTTGAGCTTTGTAAGACCTTCATTCAATAAGGGCCTTTTCCCATTCGGTTTATAAAGATGATCCAGTTGCTTCGTCAAGCTGTCCTCAATCGAAAATAAGGCATCTGCTCCATAAATACTAGAGAGAAATAAGTATTTTCCTATTTGATCTGCATCCATTTTCTGAATTTGTTGCAATCCATGTACATCAAAGGAAAAAATAGATCGATATGTCTCCTTATCAACGCCACCAAGTAGTGATTGTAAGAAATCCTCATTTTCTGTTGAACCCTCTTCAAGCTCAATCACAACTTGGCCACCGAATTTACCTGGTATGCGCTCAATTTTTATACGGTCGCCATTCTCAGTTTTAATCATCAAATATCCACCATAGCTTGTTCCTCTTTTAGGCTCATAACGGTTTTCAGATTGCTGCTTGGTCGGAAAACCAAAGAGGATACTATGAATAAATGACATAATAGTCGATTTACCAGCTTCATTTTCCCCATAAATAACCGACAGATTGGATTGCCCTAGCTTAAAATGTTTGTTTTCGAATTTTCCGTATCCATAGATGTGTAATTCTTCGATTTTCAATTCCTTCACCTCACTTTCGATCATTTTGTTGAAGTAGTTCACGAAGGAGTAATTGTTCTGCTTCTTTAAGAAGCTGCTTTTGCTCATCAAATGTAAATCCGCTAATATACTTACGGAAGATTGGATTTTTTTGAATCGGATCAAATACCTGTTCAAATTC
>JAPSLU010000258.1 GCA_031180405.1 Bacillus sp. (in: firmicutes)
AAAACGAAATGGAAATTGTGCCGGTTATTGCGGATATTCAGGACAGGGATCGGATTTTTGAAGTGATGGAAACACATAGGCCGGATGTTGTATATCATGCTGCTGCTCATAAGCATGTGCCTTTGATGGAATACAATCCAAAAGAGGCTGTGAAGAACAATGTACTAGGGACAAAGAATGTAGCTGAAGCGGCAGATACATTTGGGGTTGGGACTTTTGTGCTTGTTTCATCTGATAAGGCTGTTAATCCTACAAATGTTATGGGATCAACAAAGCGGATTGCAGAGATGGTTATTCAAGATTTGGATAAGAATAGTACGACGAAATTTGTTGCCGTTCGATTTGGAAATGTCCTTGGCAGCCGTGGAAGTGTTATTCCACTGTTTAAAAACCAGATTCGGGCTGGAGGGCCGGTGACGGTTACGCATCCCGATATGACGAGGTATTTCATGACAATACCGGAAGCTTCAAGACTTGTGATGCAAGCAGGGGCTTTGGCTCGTGGTGGAGAGATATTTGTGCTTGATATGGGAGAACCGGTAAAGATTGTTGATCTGGCGAAGAACCTAATCACACTTTCGGGATATTCTGAGGGGGAAATTGGGATTAAGTTCTCAGGAATTCGTCCCGGGGAGAAAATGTATGAGGAACTTCTTAATGAAAAGGAAGTTCATAAGGAAGCTGTATTTCCGAAGATTTTTATTGGGAAGGCCTTGCTTGAACAAGTGGATGAGGTTCACTATTTAATCGAAAGATTTGATGGAATGACTACTAGTGAAATTAGTGAGTTTGTGTTGAATTTGGCTAATAAAAGGAAGAACAAAATATATTCAGTTGCTAAATGAACTAATCGCTAAGAATGTATTTTTATTTAATATGCCCTCGCTCATATTTCTAACAATATATGAGAAAGGGCTTATATTTTGAATTGGTATTTTGTTCTTTTGTTATTGGGCAAAAAAAGAATCTATGGTTAGTTATCCAGTTAATAAGGAAGGAAGTTTATGGTTATGGGAGAAAGAATATTCCTTTCATCGCCACATATGAGCGATGAAGGTTATGAAATGCAGTATGTAAAGGAAGCTTTTGATACAAACTGGATTGCCCCACTCGGTGAAAATGTAAATGGGTTTGAAAATGAGTTAGCGGAAAAGGTTGGTTCTAAGGCCGCTGCAGCATTGTCTTCAGGAACAGCAGCAATTCATTTGGGTTTAAAAGCAGCGGGTGTTGGAAAAGGTGACATTGTTTTTTGCCCTACTTTAACCTTCTCTGCTACAGCAAACCCCATAATATATCAAAATGCGACTCCAGTATTTATAGATAGTGACTATGAAACATGGAATATAAGCCCAAAGGCTTTGGAGGAGGCATTTGAAAAATATCCAGAAGTTAAGGCAGTAATCGTTGTGCATTTATATGGCTTGTCTGCTGACATGGATAAAATTATGGACATCTGTCGGAAACGTAATGTGGCAGTAATTGAAGATGCTGCTGAATCTTTAGGTACCTATTATAAAGGAAAACATACAGGAACATTTGGTGATTATGGTATCTTCTCTTTCAATGGGAACAAGATAATCACAACTTCTGGTGGTGGTATGCTTGTTTCTGATAATGAAGAAAAAATTGCTAAGGCTCGATTCTGGGCTACCCAGAGCAGGGATCAAGCTAAACACTACCAACATAGTGAATTAGGGTTTAACTATCGAATGAGTAATATCGTTGCGGGAATTGGCAGGGGGCAGCTTAAGGTATTAGATCAAAGAGTAGAAAAGAAAAGATATATCTTTAACTTCTACAAGAATGAGTTAAGTAGTCTTGAAGGGGTAGAGTTTATGCCCAGTAATAAGTGGAATGAGCCAAATTATTGGCTAAGCTCAATAATTCTTACTGGACAAGTTAGACCAATTGATGTTATGGAGGCTCTTGAACTAGAGAATATCGAGTCTAGACCAGTTTGGAAGCCAATGCATATGCAGCCGTTCTTTGAGAAGTATGATTTCGTTGGAACAGATGTTTCAGAAACCCTCTTTGAGAATGGGATTTGTTTGCCATCTGATACGAAGATGACAAGTGAGGATTTGGAGAGAGTTTGTAAAATCATTAAGAGGTTGTGGTTAAAATAATGAATCAATCCCATAGTGGTATTTATAGACGCTTTATAAAAAGACCTATGGATTTCATCCTATCCTTGATTGCTATTATCATATTAAGTCCAGTATTTCTGATTATTGCAATTTTAGTAAGGATGAAACTTGGCAGCCCAATTTTTTTTAAACAACAAAGACCTGGTCTAAATGAAAAAATTTTTATGATGTTTAAGTTTAGGACTATGACGAATGAGAGAGATGAGCATGGTGAGTTGCTTCCCGATAGTGTTAGATTAACAAAATTCGGAAAGCTTCTTCGTTCAACTTCCCTTGATGAACTACCGGAACTTTTTAATATCTTAAAAGGGGATATGTCCATTATAGGTCCAAGACCGTTATTGGTTCATTATCTCCCGCTCTATAACGAGCATCAAAAACGCCGCCATGAGGTAAAACCAGGTTTATCAGGATTAGCACAGGTCAATGGGAGAAATGCGATTAGTTGGGAAGATAAACTTGATCTTGATGTTCGTTATGTGGATAGTGTGAGTTTCATTGGGGATTGGAAAATAATCTTTCTAACAATTAAAAAGGTTCTTGTTAGAGATGGTATTAACTCTGAAACAGCAGCAACCATGGAGCCTTTTCAAGGGACTAAAAGGGAAAGAACAGAGATATGAAAGACAAACTTTTAATAATCGGAGCAAGTGGGCATGGAAAGGTTACTGCTGATATCGCATTAAAGATGAAAAAATGGAAAAGCATAGCGTTCTTAGATGATAATGCAAGTCTAAAAACATCAATGGGGCTAGAGATATTAGGAAATTCAAATGAAGTAAAAAGGTATATTGATGAATACCAGATATTCGTTGGTATAGGCAATAATGTAACTAGACAAAAGATTCATTTGATGCTAGAAGAAATAGGTGCAACTATCCCAACACTAATTCATCCGAACTCATTAATTGGAGAACAAGTTGAAATTGGGACTGGAACAGCTGTAATGGCTGGAGCAGTAATCAACTGCTGCACCCAAATAGGTAAAGGTTGCATAATTAATACGGGTTCAACAATTGATCATGATAATCGAATTAAAGATTTTGTTCATATATCACCAGGAGCTCACCTTGCCGGAACTGTTAAAGTTGGACAAGGGTCTTGGTTAGGGATTGGTAGTGTCGTAAGTAATAATATTAATATTACAGCTCATTGTATTGTCGGAGCAGCTGGAGTGGTTATTAGAGATATAACCGAACCTGGTACATATGTAGGGATTCCTGTTAGGAGAGTAATTGCATGAAAAAGAATATTTGGATTATAAATCACTACGCAACAAATATGTTCAAGGATCAAGCGGGAAGACATTACTGGTTTGCGGAAAATTTAATCAAACAAGGCTATAAGCCCACAATATTTTGTGCTTCTACGGTTCATAACACAAATGAAAATTTTAACACCAATAATAGTTTATTTATTTCAGATAAGACTCGTGGTATTCCATTTACTTTTGTAAATACACCTAGTTATAAAGGGAATGGAAAACAAAGGATTAAAAATATGTTCACTTTTTATAGAAACCTTTTCCCTGTGGCTAAAGAATATGCAAATAAATATGGAAAACCAGATGTCATACTTGCTTCTAGTGTTCATCCATTAACATTAGTTGCTGGAATAAAGATTGCAAATAAATTTGGTATTAAATGTATTTGTGAAGTGAGAGATTTATGGCCAGAAAGTATTGTTGCTTATGGGTCTTTAAAAAGAAATAGTGTGATTGCCAAAATATTATATCAAGGTGAAAAATGGATATATAAAAAGGCGGACTCTATCATCATGACTTGGGAGGGTGGTAGGGAGTATATATCTAATCAAGGATGGGACAATCAGATTAATTTGAACAAAGTAAAGCATATTAGTAACGGGATAGTAATCGATACATTTGATGCTAATGTTGAAAAATATAAAATGGAGGATCCAGATTTAAATGATAACTCTTATAAAAATGTAGTCTATGCAGGCTCGATTAGAAAGGTTAATAACCTTGGTTTGTTGTTAGATGCGGCAAAAATTATCCAAAACAAGGGTAAGGATGACATTAGATTCTTAATCTATGGATCTGGTGATGAAAGTGAAGCACTTATAAAGCGGTGCGATGAGGAGAATATAAATAATGTAATTTTTAAGGGACGTGTTGAAAAGAAATACATACCTTCTATTCTTAAAAAATCATATATAAATATACTTCATAATAGTAGTACTTCCCTTGATAAATATGGTCAAAGCCAAAATAAGTTTTTTGAGTATTTAGCAGCAGGGAAGTGTATTGTTCAAACATATACAACTGGTTATAGCATATGTGAGAGACTTAAATGTGGAATTAGTGCCCCAATACAAAATGCAGAGGAGATTGCGAAAGCTATACTTCAAGCTTGTAGTGATGAAGTGGAAAATAATTTAATGGGAAGAAATGCCCGTGAAGCTTCCTATAAATTTGATTTTAATAGATTAACAACGAAACTAATTCAAATTATTGAAACTGTGGATGAAAGAGAGGAACACAAGAAAAATGAGCTTATACGATAGGTTAGTTAATAAAGAAGAAAAAATAGCTGTTGTTGGATTGGGATATGTAGGTATGCCTATTGCAGTCGCCTTTGCTAATAAGGTTAATGTTATTGGTTTTGACCTTAATAATCACAAAATCGATCAATATAAAAATGGCGTAGATCCGACAAATGAGGTGGGGGATGAAGTTATAAGAGAAACCACAGTAGAATTCACCTCTGACGCTACTAGGTTACAAGAGGCTAAATTTCATATAGTGGCAGTTCCCACCCCAGTAAATGCAGATAAAACACCGGATTTGAGTCCTATTGAAGGTGTGAGTATAACTATAGGGAGAAATCTATCTAGAGGGTCAATTGTTGTATATGAATCTACAGTTTATCCAGGAGTTACTGAGGATATCTGTATTCCTATTCTAGAAAGAGAGTCTGGTTTAAAATGTGGAGTAGATTTTAAGGTAGGATATTCACCAGAGCGTATTAATCCTGGCGATAAAATCCACCGTTTAGAAAATATAATAAAGATAGTTTCTGGTATGGACAAAGAATCATTAGAAGAAATAGCGAAGGTTTATGAGCTTGTTGTTGAGGTTGGTGTCCATCGTGCGAGTTCTATTAAAGTAGCCGAGGCAGCTAAGGTTGTAGAAAATAGCCAGCGTGATATTAATATTGCATTTATGAATGAACTCGCTATGGTTTTTGATCGAATGGGTATTGATACACAAGAAGTTGTTGAGGCAATGAACACAAAATGGAACGCTTTAAGATTTACTCCAGGTCTTGTTGGTGGACACTGTATAGGTGTCGACCCGTATTACTTTTTATATGAGGCAGAGAAGTTAGGATATCACTCACAAATCATTTTGTCAGGCAGAAAAATTAACGACGGGATGGGTTCATTTGTAGGTGACGCGATTATTAAGAAATTGGTACTTGCCAACAAGGTTGTTAAACAAGCGAAGGTTGTTATTTTAGGTGTAACTTTTAAGGAAAATTGTCCTGATACACGTAATTCTAAAGTTGAGGATATTATTAAGCGGCTTAATGAGTATGAAATAAATCCAATTGTAGTTGATCCTTACGCAAATCCAATAGATGCTAAACATGAATATGGAGTTGACTTAGTTCCTCTTGATATGGTAAATGATGCTGATTGTATTATATTCGCTGTTGCCCATGATTCGTTTAGGGCTATGACTATTGAACAGATAGAAAAGTTGTTTGGGAAATTTCCAAATGAAGAAAAAGTAATAATTGATGTTAAGAGTATTTTAAATAAAGATGAAATTGAAAAATTAGGATATAGCTATTGGAGATTATAATTTAATATAACAGTGATTTTAATATATTTAGTTGTAAGGGCGGATGGTAGAAAAAATTATCAGGTCCTTACAACTTTCAGTTTCTAGAGATGTTATTTAATGTTTATATTAGCCTGGGTAGTAAAGAACACAAAATGGAGAACTAGCTATTATTAAAGTAGTTTTATGATTAGGGATGATGTAAAGGTGAGAATAGTACACATTTGCTCTTATTATATAGGTAATAAGTTATATGAGAACTTAATTAAAGAACTTTGTTTAGCAGGAGTAAAACAAGAAGTATTTGTTCCAATAAAAAATAAATTAGATTCTGGAAAAAATCAGTTGCCCCCCGATTTTGAGTCAGTAAATTATCACTATAAAAATATTCTAAAAAAACACGATAGAATCCTTTTTCA
>JAPSLU010000259.1 GCA_031180405.1 Bacillus sp. (in: firmicutes)
TAGAACCGTCATTTCTAAGAATTTGAAACACATTGGTGACAGAGTGCCCTTTTACTTCCTGTTCCTTACTACTTATAAGCACTTCACGGTCATCGGGATGAACTTTTGATAACAATAATTCAAAACTCGCTTCTTCATTTTTTGGAATTTCAAGCAGATCGTAAATAGGAGTGCTCCAAATAAGCTTTTCATGAATAGTATCGTACTCCCAGTAAAAAATGCCAGCTGTTTTCTGTGCCTGCGTAAGAGCCTTTTCGCGTTTTTCTAATTCAATTTGTACAAGGTGTTTTTCAGTTATATTTACAACATTTCCAATAATTACATTGACTCCATTAAAGAATTCTAATGATGGATATAAATCTAAATATAGTTCAACTCCGTCTTTCCTTCTTGCTTTTATTTGGTAATTAGTACATACTTCTTTTCCTTCAAGTCTATCTTTCATTTTTTTAGAGACAATATCTTGAAAATCATCTGATAAAAGATCACTAAGTCCAATTTTCTTTTCATAAAATTCTTCCCTGGAATAACCGAATAACTCTGCAAAGGCAGGACTAATATACAAAAATCCTTTATCGCTGATAATATAAGCGGCTATAGTAGAGCTTTCCAGTGTTAATTTATATTGCTGCATTTCTATTTGGGTGGCAATGTATTCCTGACGTTGTGTCCTTATGTAATTTAAAAATATCAATAAAGGCAATACCAATAAAATTAATAGGATTCCATGTAAAATATTATGGTGGATTTGAAGTACATCGGAAACTTTATAAATAATAACTTGGTCTAAATTAATAGCGAATACAACCAAGACGATAGCAAAAATCCCTAACCCTAATGAATAAAATGCGGTATTTTTCACATGTTAACCTCCACACATTTACGAAATAGATCTTATAGAAATTCCTTCTCATCATTTAATCGTTCTTATTTATTATAACTAGCAAAGGGGCTCCCTATGAATTTTTCATAAATCCTTTTGGGCATTCATTCCCTTTATGAAGTACTTTTCACTCCTCCAACTGATGCGTTTGGGGCTTCATTCCCTTTATGAAGAACTTTTCACTCCCCCAGACGGTGCGTTTGGGCCTTCATTCCCCTTATGAAGAACTTTTCACTCCTCCAACTGATGCGTTTGGGCCTTCATTCCCCTTATGAAGAACTTTTCACTCCTCCAACTGGTGCGTTTGGGCCTTCATTCCCTTATGAAGAACTTTTCACTCCTCCAACTGATGCGTTTGGGCCTTCATTCCCTTTATGAAGTACAATAATTTATGTTCTGAATTAATAAGGTATAGGTTTAGAGATCCCTTACAAATTACATTGGTGTTATCATAACCCCGGGGGTTAAAATTTTGGGTATTGATTATATGCACCGCTGTTATTCGTGTACTCCTCCACTCTCAAACCTTCTTAATTGTTGTCTTGGGCAATTTCTATACTCAGACAACTCGTGCAGTTCTACTAGTCGAATCAGATGCAGGCCTAAAATAAATATGTATCCAATAAGGTTAGGGCATATCATGCCATCAAAACAAGAGCGGAAACTTATTTTGATATTACTAAAAAAAAAAGAAGGCGAACTTAAAAAGTTCGCCTCCTTACACTCTTAGATAAAATTAAATCGGCATAAAATCGGCACGCCGGTAATTTCACACTTTATAAAATCCTCTTAAACCCTTGATTTACAAAATCTTTTTCTTTGTTACCCAATAGAACCTTCCATCTCGAACTTGATTAACGACATGTGAAAAAGGGTTAAAATATATTCAAGAATGCCCTGATAAACCTTGACACAAATCCTTTTGTATAATATTGTAAAACATTTTATCAACTCAACTTGGCAAGAACTTGGCACGGTGTTGGCATTGTTTAGATTCACATAAAATAAGTGTTTTTCACTAAGAACTCATGGTCACCGCTGTGAGTTCTTTTCATTTTTTATTGAAGATTCTTATTGAAGTAATGCACCCGTTCGTGAAATTGTTTTTAATAATACGTCTCTTTCATTACGAATAATTTTATATTCTAGTGGCTTTACTAACTGATTAACAACTTCCCAACCTTCATAAATATGACTTAATTTTTTATTGACTTAACTAACTAGTTGGTTTAAATTTAAAATAACAAAATATTCCATGGGGTGATATTAGTGAAAAAGGTTATTGTTGTTGGAGCAGGATTAGGAGGGTTATTTACTGCAGGTTTATTGGCAGGTAGAGGGCATCATGTCACAGTCGTTGAGCGATCACCAATTTTAGGCGGCAGGTCTCACGTCTTAAAAAAGGATGGTTTTACCTTACCTTATGGAGCTCATGCCATCTTGGCACCAAAAGCACCCCCCGTTAAACGAATCTTCAATGAGTTAAACATTGATTTAATGTATAATAAAGCAAGTTTAACTAAATTCAAGCTTTTTAAGGATAGCAAATTACTCTCTACCCCTCTAGGATCAGGTATTTTATCATCACCGGCCATACATGGGATGATGAATCATTTTGTGTTTTTAAAAAAATTCATCCAAATGGTGAAGACAAAGCCTACGTTCGAATCTAATGTAACAGTCGATTATTGGATAAACGATAATATAAAAGATGTATCTATAGCAAAGGTAATTAAGGCATATGCAGCCCTATCCGTCTATGATGGCGCATTGGATTATTATTCCATGAATGCTTTCGTCGAACTGGCAAACTGTGAATATTCCAACACCGATCCACTTGCTTATGCAGCTTATGATGAATTATTGGAGAAGTTAAAAAAACATATTTTAGCAAACGGTGGAGAATTTCAATTGGGATGTAAGGTTGAAGCACTTATTATTCAAGATGGAAAATTGGCAGGGGTTCAAACAAAGGAACAAAACTTATATGCAGATACAGTTGTATTGAACTTGCCTCCTAAAGCTATAGAGAATATGATTAAATATGATTCTTTAATAGATGAACTTAGCCCTTACTTTAACCAAACACCACAATTTGTATATGTTTATGATTTAATGCTATCTAAACCTTTAAGAAATGATATAACGAACATATTGGATCTTGACGAAAACGTGTATATTAATGATTACACCTTAAATGTTCCTTCTTCGGTTACAAATAATGGGCAGCTACTCTCTTGTTTAAAGTTTTTAAGCAAACACGAGCAGCAAGACGATCAACACACAAATCAGTCCAAAAAATCAGTAGAAAGAATTCTCGATAGCGTCTATACAGGATGGAGACAACACACAGTTGGATCAAGAATAATAAATAGAGCCATGGTTAACGGGATTGCAAGACATACTGGTAATAAACTCCTTCCATTTGAAAGCAAGAGTGTGGATTCACTATATTTTGTAGGAGATTCTACGTCAGGTCGTGGTGGCTTAGGATTACCAGTATATGAGAGTGCTTGGGTAGTTTCGGAGAAGATTGATATGAAAAATTCAATTAAGCATGTGAGTAAGGTTTAATAAAAAGGAAGATGATAACAAATGACAGAGACAATTCCTGGTAAAGAAAAGATTTTGGAGACAGCATTAGTTGAATTTGCCGATAAGGGTTATGAAGGGGCAAGAGTGGATCGGATTGCAATTGAAGCAGGCGTAAATAAGGCTCTAATTTATTATCATTTTAAAAGCAAAGAAGAGCTTTATGTGTCTACAATTAACTATCTGTTTAAAAAATCAGCCCCTACAGAATTAGAAATACCCTCTTATTTAACAGTTAGAGAAAAAATGTTACTATTAATCAGGCACTTCACTACGTTTATTCATCATAACCCGATTTTTGTAAAACTCATGGATCAAGCTGTTAAAAAAAGCAATAGTCTTTTTGACAACTTATACGAACAAAACCTCTATTTTCAAACGGTTATGGCATTATACTTTGAGGGAGTTGCAAAAGGAGAAATTAGAATCCTAGATGAACCAGTCGATTATTTGATTTCGCTTTTAGGTTCTTGTTACTTCTTTTACTCACATCAAAATGCCTTATATAAATTTTATAGTAACAAATTGAACGAAAAAGAGTTTCTTGAAATGCGTATCCGGACACTGCAAGATATAGTAGATCGTGTTTTATTTCAAAAATAAGGGAAACTTCGCTATTTTTTCGAAATAAAAGAACAAAAAAATAAAGGTACTATGCATTGAACTTCACCATGTAGTAAACAATAGAGGCTTTAGCCCTGATTAAAAAGGGCTGAAGCCTTACTTTCATGATTTTCACCGTAATCATAAAAATATGTTTACGATTTACACTTTAGTTAGTACAAGTGACATGAGCATCTTTTATGACCCTTACAAAATCGAACTGTTCCATCCCTATCTTAAGTTAGAATCCTTCAACACTTTAGATATTAATTGCGCAGTATGAGTCTACTATGCACTAAAGGATGACGACTTTCTTATTCAACATTACTGCCCCGTTAGTTCAATAACAATTATTTGAAATAGTAAAACCTTTTACAACAAAAAAAAGCAAGGGTTCCCCCTGCCTTGTCAAACTACATTTTTATACTGTTGGTGCAGGTCTTACATAAGAAATCAGTTTAGGATTCGTTAAAACAGAATTCACTGCTTATACTTCATAAAAATAATTTTAAAAAATCACTTCAAATAACGTCAAAATAATTTCAATTTTACACGAACTTGGCATAAACTCGGCATGAATCGAACTTAGGACGTGCCGAAAATAAGAAAAACCCTTGATATACAAGGGTTAATCGTTAGTTATCCTATACTACCTTCCATCTCAAACTTGATCAGACGGTTCATTTCTACTGCGTATTCCATTGGAAGCTCTTTTGTAAATGGCTCGATAAAGCCCATTACGATCATTTCAGTTGCCTCTTCTTCTGAAATACCACGGCTCATTAGATAGAATAACTGCTCTTCAGATACTTTGGATACTTTCGCTTCGTGCTCAAGTGAGATATTGTCATTTAAGATCTCGTTATATGGAATCGTATCAGATGTTGATTGATTATCCATGATAAGCGTGTCACATTCAATATTTGATCTTGCACCTTCAGCTTTACGTCCAAAGTGAACGATACCACGGTATGTTACTTTACCACCTTGTTTTGAGATGGATTTAGACACGATTGTTGATGACGTGTTTGGTGCAAGGTGAATCATTTTCGCACCTGCATCTTGGTGTTGGCCTTTACCAGCAAGGGCAATTGATAATGTCATACCTCTAGCACCTTCACCTCTAAGGATTACCGCTGGGTATTTCATTGTTAATTTAGAACCGATATTACCATCGATCCATTCCATTGTTGCATTCGCATCACATACGGCACGCTTTGTAACTAAGTTAAAAACGTTGTTTGCCCAGTTTTGGATTGTTGTATAACGGCAATATCCACCGTCTTTTACAATGATTTCAACAACCGCACTATGAAGTGAGTTTGTTGTATAAACAGGTGCTGTACATCCTTCAACATAATGTACATGTGCGCCTTCATCAACGATGATTAATGTACGCTCGAACTGACCCATGTTTTCAGAGTTAATACGGAAGTAAGCTTGTAATGGAGTATCAACTTTTATACCTTTTGGTACATAGATGAATGATCCACCAGACCATACAGCTGAGTTTAATGCAGAAAACTTATTATCTGCTGGCGGAATTACTTTTCCAAAATGCTCACGGAAAATCTCCTCGTTCTCTTTTAAAGCAGTATCCGTATCCTTGAAGACAATACCAAGGTCTTCAAGATCTTCCTTCATGTTATGATAAACAACCTCTGATTCATATTGAGCTGATACACCAGCTAAATATTTTTGCTCTGCTTCAGGAATCCCTAATTTATCAAATGTAGCTTTTATTTCTTCAGGAACCTCATCCCATGAGCGTTCTGATTTCTCAGAAGGTTTTACATAATACGTAATTTCATCGAAATTTAATGAAGCCATATCCCCACCCCATTGAGGCATAGGCATTTTGTAAAAATGCTCTAATGATTTCAAACGGAAATCAAGCATCCATTGTGGTTCATCTTTCATACGAGAGATTTCTTCAACAATCTCTTTCGTTAATCCTCGTTTAGAACGGAAGATGGAAACATCTTTATCAGCAAACCCATACTTGTAATCACCGATTTCAGGTGCTTTTTTTGCCATCTACATTCACTCCAATCCAATTAGATTTTTGGTATGAAAAGCGCAGCGCCTGAATCAGGCCCCGACAAGCATAAGACGATTTAGAATAGAAGGCGTTCTTTGCCTTCAATTCTAAATTGGCTTATGACCTCGAGGGGCTAGGCGCTGGAGCTAGACACCCAACTAAATACAAAATTTTACTTCAAAATTTATTCGTTACCTTCTTTTACGCCCTTTTCCATCGCTTTCCAAGCGAGTGTCGCACATT
>JAPSLU010000260.1 GCA_031180405.1 Bacillus sp. (in: firmicutes)
TTGAGCTAAGGGACTCAAATGAAGTATGGGTTCGATGCAGCTGCATCAAATGGAGAAGAGCTCAAAATTTGATGAAAGCTAGTGAAATCACAGATGAATTCAAAAAACTTGGTTTTAAAAACTTCATCACAGATGGTAAGCCAAGCATCATCAATGAGGTATACAATGCTGCACTTGAGTATTTTCAAGAATACGAATCTATAAAAAACGAAAGACATAACAGCATTGCATTGCTAGGTCAACCAGGTGCAGGTAAAACACATTTGCTAACTGCTATCTCAAACAATCTAATGACAAGATTGCATGTCCCAGTTCTTTATTTCCCTTACGTAGAAGGATTTAACGATTTAAAGGACGATTTCAATGAATTGGAAATCAAACTTGATCGTATGAAAAACATTGATGTTCTGTTTATTGATGACTTATTCAAGCCTGTTAGAGGTAAACCAAGGGCAACTGAATGGCAAGTAGAGCAAATGTATTCAATTATCAATTATCGTTATTTGAACTATAAACCAATTCTTATCTCATCCGAACTAACTGTAGATGAAATAGTGGATATTGACGAAGCTCTTGGAACGAGAATTTTTCAAATGTGCCGGGATTACATCGTAGTCATTAAGGGAGATCGCAAAGTCTTGAATCACAGATTGGTAGGTGTTTAATATGTGCAATTTATGCATGGGAAAAAGGGTTGTTCATGATGATACCCAAGGAACAATTTTATTCCAAACATGCCCTAAGTGTGGACCATACACCCAAGAGGAACAGGTAGCTCGTTCTGCATACCTCAGAGAAAGGCTAAGGCAGCATGAAATTCGTTTAGGGATTAAATCAGCATGAATTATCCTCTCTGGATAACTTTGGAGTACACGATGTTCTATAAGTCCTCTAAATCACTTGGCTATACAAAGAACATAACAAGTGAAAAAGACTTTATTGAGTTTATTGATAGGATTCAACTTGAACAATCGATGGTAAATGACTTGAAAATTAATAACAAGTCTTATCCTGTATCTGACCTTACACCAATTTTTGAAAAGGTAAAACAATTACAGAAGGAGGAAGCAATATGAAACAAGGTAAACGTCCTACAAGAAATCAAAAAATGTTAATTAAACAAGTTGGGTTAAATCCTAACAATTGGCTAATTGTTAAGAATCTACAACATGAGCATGAATTACATATTGCTCATCGTGAAACTGGAAGATTAAGAGTAATTCCCGCGGTGTAAAACATGAGAATACAAGAATTAAGGGATCCAAGGCAAAAAATTTATATCGCTCTCTTAGATTTAAATTTATCTTGGTCAAAGCGTGAAGTTGGCGAGTTTCAAAAGAAATGGCATGAAGGTGATTCCATCATTGAACTTGCTGACCATTTCTACAGACCAGTCGATGAAATTGCTCTATTGATAATAGACTTGGCTCATTATGGTTACTTGTTACTAAGGAGTAACGGATTGAACTCTTCAAAAGAACAATCAATACAAAAGAAATTCAAATCTTCTAGGAACCGATATTATGAATCACTTGTTGATTTTGATTTCTGTTGGGATGAAAAAGAAGTGTCGGAGTTTATACGATTGTGGACAAGCAATTTATCAATCTTAGAAATTGCTAAACATTTTGATAGACATGTTATTGATGTAGCGATTCTTATCATCGACCAAACTCGAAAAGATAAGATTTTCCCAAGAAAGCATGGTTTGTTTGGAAAGGGTGGTGAAATGAGTGAAATTATTACAAAGCGTGCTTCTTGAACGAATTAAAAGGGAACCCCTTAAGGTTAGGGCTGAACTGATTAACGATAGCACAATGGATTATAAATTAAAGTCACAAATTATTGCACTAACTTATGTTTATGAAAAGGAGGAAAACCATGAAAAATTCACTTCACGGTCCAGTTAAAGTATCTTATCTATCTCCTGAAGAGCTAGAGAAATATCGAAATAAGCATAAGAAAAAGCCGTTCGGAAAACAGCCTAGACAAGCAGATTGGAGATGGCCGCAAAATAGAAAGGATGGTAACAATGAATTATTCTAAAATGCCATTAATTCAACTTCATGAACTTTGCAAGAAGAATGACCAACTGGCACTCAATGAATACAAAAGACGTTGGGGAGCCGATTGGCCGAATGTTGGAATTCCAGCTGCAGTTTTAATCAAACATAAAATTTCATAAAAAAAGACCAGGAATCAACCTGATCATAATTAATACGCTCAAATTAATTATATCAAGGAGTGGTCCTGGTGAACAGACTTAAAAACTTAGATGTATGCGAAGAAACACTTCAATTAACTGAATTACCAAAGATAGAAGAAGATAAGGTAATCGTTATGATTCTAGATGGCTTCCAAGGTAAAGCTAGAGCATTTGAAGCTGTACACCACGGAAAAACCATTATTGAAACAGCTAAAGGAAAAGCCTTCAAAGTCAGTTTTGACGAGGGAGAGCTCTTTTAAATAATCGATGAAACCATAGGAGGTAAAAGTAAATGAGTCTTTCAAAATTACGTTCATTTTTATATAAAACAGCTAGATTTGTAGGAGATGTAAATGCAGTCAAACAAGGAACTGTGCATAAGCGAATTCAAAAAAGAATGATTGGTAAAGCAACGCGAAAACTTTTCTAAGGAGAGTGAATTGCTGTTGGGTAAGAAAAATCATCATATCGAAAAGGTAAGAAATGAAGGTTATAACAACGGCTATAACGCAGGATACAAACACGGTAAAGCAGCTGGAATGAAAATGGCTACTCTTAGCATAGCTGCCAAATTTCATGGCTTAGATAAAGTACCGGGTATAGGGCCGAAGCTAATTGATAAGATTACTACTCATTTTGGTAAAGAGTATTTTCAGGAGGTACCGGATGAATATAAAGAAGCTGTTCGAAATGCAAAAGGTTCTTGATGAACGAATTATCGAAGAACATAAAATCAGAGAAACATATACAAAAGAACAGTTAATAAAAAGTAAAGTACTTTCTTTAAATGTTGAAACTGCTGAATGTGCAAATGAGCATAGAGAGTTTAAATTTTGGAGTAAGGATCGTGAACCAAGAATTAATGCTGTTTGCAAAACATGTAATGGGGCAGGACAAGTGAGATCTGCTAATTATCCGTCAACAATAGCACCTTGTTATGTTTGTAATTCAACTGGTCAATACGGAAACCCACTCCTTGAAGAATATGTGGACGGACTACATTTTGTTCTAAGTCTAGGGTTGGAAATAGATTACGAGAATATGGAGTACTTCAAATGGCATAAACAAAAAGCTCATACCATAACTGAGCAGTATATTGCTATCGCTAAATGGGCAGCTGCAATGCTTGAAGATGATTACTATTTCGAGTTATTCCATGCTTATATTCATCTTGGTGTAATGCTCGGTTTCTCCTGGGAACAAATTGAACAAGCATATATGGATAAAAACAAAGTGAATCATCAAAGGCAGGATAACGGTTATTAAGGTTTCGACGAAAAATGAGACACCAATTAAAAGGAGGAATTTTAAGATGGATTTAAACAAAATGGTGATGGATAGCTTAGCGAAAATGGAGTCAGAAGGAAAGGTTCAACAAATTGTAGAGAAACACGTTGAATCAACTGTTAATGATGTAGTAAAAGATTTGTTTGGTAATTGGAGCGACTTTTCTAAAGAACTTAAAAATACAGCACAAGCAGAACTTCAAATTAATTTTAACGAATTAAATTTAGCGTCTTACAATCATTTAATTTTAAATGCTATCAAGGATAAGTTAGATGATGAAATTACAAATCAGGGTGTTGCTCAAATAAAGAATCAAATTGAGGGTTTGTTATCAGATGCAAAACGTGAATATAAACTCTCAGACCTCATTAAAGAATTAACAAAAGAAATTGATGATTTGGATGAACTAGGTTATGACGAATACCACGAAATGTCACTTCATGTAGATGATCCTTACGGTTCATATTGGATAGCTATGGATGCTCGAAATGATATTAATGAATATTCTTGTAAATATAGATTGCATGTAAGCAAAGAAGGAAAAGTGTACTCCGTTAAAATTGACGAACAAGAATATAGTAGAAATCGTTCATCTGATGATTTTGAAGTTAAGGCAGTTATGAAGGGGCTTCATGGTCTTGAAGAGACATTATTTAAGCTTTATACAAGTGGCGCGAAATTGATTATTGATGAGGAAAAATGTGAATTAGAAGTGACTAATCCTGAATATGATTAAACCTTTTTCGCTGAAGTCTAGAGGAGGGATGAAAGTGAGTGGTTTCATAGCCAAACAACCCAATGGTCTATATTGTAGATTTTCAACTGTTGTAGATTGTCCTACACATTGGAATATGAAAAGAGAAGATTACCTTAATAATGTTACTGGAACAGTCAGAGATAGAGATGAAGGTGAAATTATTTTAAGAGACCATTTACAGCCTTTTTCCGAAGTAATTGAGCGTTTTGCTCCTAATAATATGACTCAAAAAGAATTTGATGAACTGGTTAAATGGATGAGTTCTTGACGAAAAATGCGAAGGAGTGAAAATGATGGTTATTACAGTTAATGAACAGGCACAGCAATTTTATTTAGCCCTTGAAAAATGGACGCCAGTAATGGGCCATGAAATAAAAATCGGAGAATTTCGGTTTTGTGCTATCCCGATTGGGAATCGAATTAAAATCTCGGAAGTAACAACTGGTGCAAGGTTGTTTAATATTCCGGTAGATTTAACAATTCACCTTATTACAGAAACGAAAGAGGATACAATCAAGTTTCTGTATGAAGTTGGACAATCAATTAAACGAATCATCGATAAGCAAGCTGACTTTGCCGGAATGCTTTCAGAAATGAAAAGAACAGCATTTGAACGGCTAGGTGAAATGCCACCAATCGAAGATGTTGATACAAATTGGATTTTCGAAGAACAAAGCGAGGTTTTAAATTAATGCACATTTCGGATAAAAATTGAAGAAAATGGGAGGTTTTTTTTTGAAAACTCAATTAGAAATGATACATTCACCTAAATATACTACAGCATTTCAATTAACCAAAAGATTCGTCGGAAAGAATACAGGAAGAGTAGTATTAACTTTTGCTCTTCATAAATCGGACGGTACCTTAATTGCAACAGATTCACACAAGCTCCTACGAATCAAAAATATCCATGGGTTTAAAGAGGAATATTTAATAAATCCAAGAACATTCGAAGCAGCAAAAGGGCAATACCCTGATACTGATAAGTTAATACCAGAAAATGCTGAAATGGTATTTAGGTTAGACCAAGACCAAATAAAGACTTGGTTGAAGATTCATAAGTCATTGAAACAAATGGCAGTAGGTACGAGAGATACAGCACTAACAAAATTAATAATGAAGCAAAATTCGTTTGAATTTGAAGATAAGTTAAGTGGGATTACATACAAATTGCCTGCTAATGAATATAAATTTGATCCCAAAACTGAAAATATTACGTTTAATACAGAGTATTTAAGTGATGCTCTTGAGGTACACCATAAACTAAGTTCCACAGAAGTTTTTATTAAACTTAAAGGTACTATGAGACCATTTAATATTACAGATGGTAATGACGTTGATGCACTAGTACTTCCTGTAAGAACATATTAAATAGTTAAGTAAGGTAAGAGACCTTAATCAGGTCTCTTATAACCTTCCAAAAAACATTTAATTTCTTTTTCGCTTATACCTAAATCTAATGCAGCTTGAATTAGTACAACCCATTCTTCATCAAGACAATCATCCGAAATATGATTATTCATAATATCCTCCTACCGCAAAGGAGTTATTACATCTTTAATCATATTATAAATAGGATCCTGTCACATTTATAGATAAGAAATGGTACACATTCAGGAGGTTGTTATTATGAGATGTCCTAAATGTAAGAGTGAAAGCATATCTACAATAGATACAAGACATGTCGATAAACATAATAGCATCAGAAGAAGGAAACAATGCCTATCCTGTTTGAATAAATGGACAACTTATGAATTAGATAATAATTTGCTAAGATTTTTTGAGAGTCATATACAAAAGCTTAAGGAGCTGGAACAAAGGTTTAATGGTTCTAGAAATGGATGGTCTAATGTATGGACAAATTCAGAAGATAACCAATTAATTAACCTTTACTATAGTGGCGTTAAGTCAAGAGAAATTGCTGAAATCATGAAGCGATCCTATAAAGGGATTGAAATGCGTATCACAAAACTTAGAAAGCTTGGAAGATTATAATTGGTAAATGAGGTGGAATACATTGAATCCAATGCAACAGATATTTCAGTATAATAATAGAGAAGTCCGTACTCTTTTAATAGACAACGAGCCTTGGTT
>JAPSLU010000261.1 GCA_031180405.1 Bacillus sp. (in: firmicutes)
TAGCCATAGCATTAATTGTAAAATCTCTTCTTCGTAAGTCTTCTTTTAACGATGAAATAAACCGTACGGACTTTGGACGACGAAAATCTTCATATTCAGATTCCATTCGATATGTGGTTACTTCATACTGAGCCCCTTCATGGAACACAATGATTGTTCCATGTTCAGCTCCAACATCGATTGTTTTATTAAAAAGCCTTTGTATATCTTCCGGTTTGGCAGAAGTCGCAATATCTACATCTCCGATTTCTCTTCCTAGAAGTAAATCTCGGACTGCTCCACCAACGAAATATGCCTCAAAACCAGCCTGTTGAAGTTTTTCTATAACTGGCTTTGCCTCATAAAATGGGGTCTCCATTTTCTACACCTTCTATTAGCTTATAGTAAATTGACTCGTATTGAGAAACAATTTTGTTAAAATGGAAAAGTTCTCTTGCAATAAATGTAGCGTTCTCTGACATCTTGTTATGTAGTTCTTGATCAGTTAATACCTGTATAGCTCGCAAAGCGATTGTTTCTATGTCACCTACCTCACAAATGTACCCAGTTTCACCATCATGGATAACTTCAGGGATTCCACCAGCATTTGTGCCAATACCAGGAACTCCACATGCCATTGCTTCTAAGAGAACCAGACCAAAGCTCTCTTTTTCTGATAATAATAAAATGAGATCACTAATAGAATAAAGTTCTTCTAAACTGTCTTGTTTTCCAAGAAATAATACATGGTCAAGAAGCCCTAATTCTCGTACAAGTCTATTAACAAATGACATTTCTGGACCATCACCGACTAGTAATAGCTTTGATTTCACATTTCTTTGTATTTTTTGAAAAGAGTAGATAACATCCTCAACACGTTTTACTTTTCTAAAATTGGAGACATGGATAATAATCTTTTCATCTTCTTCTATTTTGTACTCTTTTTTCAAATGTATGGCATTTTGTTTATAATAAACTCTGTCATCAATAAAATTGTACACAGTTTCGATTTGTTTCTCTGGCTGAAGCAACTCATATGTTTGCTTGACTAAGGCATCTGAAACAGCTGTCACATGATCTGATGATTCTATTCCGAATCGAATCATATCTGCTAGCGATTGGTCATAGCCAAGGACCGTAATATCAGTTCCATGAAGAGTAGTGACAATTTTAAGATCCTTTTTTACCATTTGTTTTGCCAAATAAGCACATATTGCATGTGGAATCGCATAATGAACATGCAACAAATCTAAATCTTCTCGATTAGCCACTTCTGCCATTTTACTAGCTAATGCTAAATCATAAGGCGGGTACTTAAAGACAGAGTATTGATTAACCTCTACTTCGTGGAATGTAATATTACAATAAACCTTGTTTAAGCGAAAAGGTAAACTCGATGTAATAAAATGAACTTCATGACCTTTTTCGGCTAATAATTTTCCAAGTTCTGTTGCTACAACACCTGAACCACCAACAGATGGGTAACATGTAATCCCTATTTTAAGTTTTCTCTCCATCATACTTCACCTAATAAATCTTTAGAAAGTAAGATTGGTTTTTTCGTCATAAATCCTTCAGCATACATTACGCCAACCTCTTTTCCATAAAGTCTTTCTCTACTTTCTACAGCTTCAACATATCCGTTTGTTAATGGGGTATCTGTTGATCCCTCTACTTTTTCAAATTGACTTTCATATGCACGCAAACTATTTAATTTATGACTTATTGTATCCGAAATATCAACAACAAAGTTAGGTTTATGAAATCCGTTTATCATATAAAAATACAAATGCTGAACACGATGTGCAGGAAGACCTAGGTGATCCTGATAGTTTTTAATCCCTGCAGAGAAAACTGCCTCTTCTACAAGCCTTGAGCAATTACCATGATCTGGGTGACGGTCGTCAGCATATGGTGAAAAGACAATTCTCGGTTTATACGTTCTTATTACACCTACAATTTCTTTTATGGATGAATCTAACATATAAAGACCTCGATCTGGAAGGGATAACTGAACCCTTTCTGTTAATCCTAGTATCTCCCCAGCGCGTTTTGCCTCTTTTTGTCGAATTACAACTGTACCATTTGAAGATAATTCAGCCTTTGTTAAATCACAGATTCCGACTTTCAAACCTTTTTGAGTATACTTTGCGATCGTACCTCCCATCCCGATTTCAACATCATCAGGATGGGCTCCAATCGCAAGGAAATCTAATTGATCAAGCATTTCCCTCTCCTTATTTCTCAAAAGAAACGACCAGTTATTTTTATTTGTCGCTACCATTTATTTTTTTTCATGAATAACATCACGCCAATGTAAATCACCACGATCTAGTCCACGTACTAGAATCTCAGCGGTTCCCATATTTGTAGCAAGTGGTATCGCATAAACATCACATAACCGAATTAATGCCGTTATATCTGGTTCATGAGGCTGTGCGGTTAAAGGATCTCTAAAGAAAATGACCATATCCATTTCATTTTTTGCAATCAATGCTCCAATTTCTTGATCTCCACCTAGCGGACCAGATTGGAAACGATGAATCGATAAACCAGTAGCCTCTTGAATTCTTAAACCCGTTGTCCCTGTAGCAAACAATTCATGTTCTTTAAAAATCGGTTGATACGCCATGACAAATTGTACAAGATCTGTTTTCTTTTTATCGTGAGCAATTAACGCAATTTTCATTATCCTTTTCCCCTTTTATTCAATGATATTTTCAAGTCCGTAAACTAGTAAATCGACTTTCATAACATTTTCTACAGCTAATTTAACACCAGACATAAATGAAGCACGATTATAAGAATCATGACGTATTTTCAAAGTTTGTCCGTCGCCACCAAATAATACTTCTTGATGAGCGATTAACCCTGGAAGACGAACACTATGTAAACGAATACCATTAAAATTAGCTCCACGTGCTCCTACTAGTATTTCCTGCTCTTGTGGGTGCCCTTGCTGTTTTACTTCTCTAACGGCTGAAATCATCTCAGCTGTTTTTAATCCTGTACCAGATGGTGCATCTAATTTTTGATCATGGTGTTGCTCAATAATTTCCACATCTTGAAAATACTTTGCTGCCATTTGTGAAAATTTCATCATTAAGATCGCACCAATCGCGAAATTAGGAGCAATAATAGCTCCAATTCCTTTTTCTTCAGTTAACTGTTGAAGTTCCTTTAAGTCTTCTTCGGAAAAACCAGTTGTTCCCACAACAGGGCGAATTCCATGCTCCAAAGCTTTTTTAGTATGTACTTTTCCTATTTCCGGTGTTGTCAAATCAATTAAAACATCAGGATTTGTCTCAAAGAAACACTTCTCAATATCTGTATATATAGGTATGTCTACATCGAAGCCATCAAGTTGTTTAAGGCTCATACCTTCATGTTTATGATCAACAACAGCAACAAGCTTAAAATGTTCCGTTTCCTCTACAAGCTTAACTGCCTCACTCCCCATTCTCCCACGTGCACCTGCAATAACAATTTTAATTTCAGACATAATAAAAACTCCTTTAATTTTCTTTTTTAGTCCAACGGTCCTTATCTCTAGTATTGAATTTTTCCATTACTAGTTTATGGGCCTGTTCTAAATCTATATGTAAAGAATTTGCTAGACAAATAAGGACAAACAACACATCGCCTATTTCTTCTTCGATCTTTTTTTCTTCTTCAGATGCTTTCTTTGGTTTTTCACCATACGAGTGATTAATTTCCCTAGCTAATTCACCAACTTCCTCTGAAATTCGAGCCATCATGGCTAACGGTGAGAAGTATCCTTCTTTGAATTGACCTATGTAGTCATCTACCTCTTTTTGAAGGTCCTTCATTGTTTTGTTTTCCACTTATATCACCTCATCTTTTCTATTCAATGTTAGCTAATACATAATAAATTTACAATTATTTAGTCACGAATTTCTCAAAATTTGCACCTTGACATTCTATCAACTATAATATTTACGCTATAGAGAATTAATGGAGGTGGAACATGCTTCAAGATCTAAGAATTAAAAACATTATATTCATATTAATTGGTTCTGGTATATTCGCTTTCGGTCTTGTACATTTTAACATTCAAAACAATTTAGCAGAAGGCGGGTTCACAGGTATTACGCTCTTGCTATATTTCCTTTTCCATATAGAACCATCAATTTCTAACTTAGTATTAAATATACCATTATTTATTATTGGTTGGCGTGTACTTGGTAGAACTCCATTTGTATACACCATTATTGGAACAGTTAGCTTATCTGTGTTTTTATGGATTTTTCAACGTTACCAAATTCATATGCCATTAAATGACGATTTAACGTTAGCAGCACTATTTGCTGGTGTTTCATTAGGAATTGGATTAGGAATAATTTTCCGATATGGAGGCACGACAGGCGGGGTCGATATCATAGCTAGACTTGCTCATCGTAAACTAGGTTGGAGCATGGGAAAAACAATGTTTTTATTTGACCTCTGTGTTATCAGTTTGTCCTGGATCGCTTACCTATCTTACAAAGAAGCTATGTATACGCTTGTTGCTGTTTTTGTTGGGGCTAAAGTTATAGATTTTATGCAGGAAGGTGCATACGCTGCAAAAGGTGCAACTATTATTTCAAATCATCCTGATGAAATATCAGCAAGAATTATGAAGGAAATGGATCGAGGGGTTACCATTTTAAAAGGACAAGGTTCATTTTCAAAACAAGACCGCAATGTTCTTTATTGTGTTGTTGGCAAGAACGAAATTGTTCGTTTAAAGGATGTCATTACATCTGTTGATCCTCATGCTTTTGTTGCAGTAAGTGATGTACATGATGTGTTAGGTGAGGGTTTTACATTAGATGAAAATAAAAAACCGCTCTCACGGTAATTTAAATCACTATTTATTAATGTTGGAAGAGAGTGCACACAACACAATCTTCCAATTTTTTTATTTAAAGAAGAAAAACCTCATTACTTACTACTATTTTTTTCACGTTTTGATAACTTTTCTTTTTCTCCACGATATTTCTTCCAACCTGAATAAGATAATGCTAACAAGATGACACTACCTGTTGAGATCATAACCCACAATAATGACGGATCAGCTTCATCTTCTTTTACTCTCTCAAAAATTGCTTTCAACTCATCTTCCATTACTGCTAGTTGTTTTTCCTGACTTGTTTCTGGAATTTCCTGAAAAAGATGATTTTCTACAACCGAGATATGCTCATCCATACGTTTTATACGTTGTATGTCAAGGTCTACTTGAATACTTGGATAAATGACTTCATACAGGGCTAAAAATTCATTAAAATCATGTTGAAAAGATTGATTATCTCCTTCTTGTACATCATTTTTCATTTGAGAAAATGTTTCCATTATTGAGGCCTCCATTGAGCTCCATAATGGTTGATGTTCTGATACCATTGCATCAACTACAAGGCGAAATTTCGTCAATGATCTAACCTTCTCATTCGCGCTCACTTTTTCATCTAATAGTAGTTCCTGTGCGTTTTGGTGGGTACTTGAAAGAGTACGATAATGATCTAGAGATAGTACTTGTCGATCTATTGGTATCTCTTCAAATTTCACAGCAAAATACTCGAGTAATTGGGCAGACTCACTAAAGCGTTCTTGCTTTGCTAGTTGTAATGCTGTATCGGCAATCTTATTTAAAGATTTCCAGTCATACGATTCATCTGCAAATGCTGGCTTACCATTAATCAGCAACATACTAAAAATAATAGCGATTATTAAGTTCTTCATCCTTGTCCCCCCTAGAACATCTATTAAAACGTATGTTCAATTGGACAAGGTTAGAACAAATTTTATCTTGTTTTATAAGTGCATTTTATGGATAATATCATGTTTTATAATTCTTCACCAAAATTTTATACAAGATCACTATAAAAAGTCTAGCGAGATACACAGCTAGACTAAGATAATTCTATTTTTTTCGAACGATTATTTACTACTAAAAAATAAGCAATTCCCAGAGCCAGTAGACTTAGCCAGAATGTCATATAACCTATCTTATGGATATAGTCCATTAAAACACTATATCTTGGCATCATTCCAAATACATAGTCAATGACATCATTATGCAGGGTCCATATTGCTACAACAATCAAATGCCACGCTTTAAACCTGTAATATGGCGCGTACAATAAACCCTGGATTGCCATACCAAAATGAGATGCAATTAACATATACCCTTCCCATGGAAGCGTACCATTAACAGCTAGTACAAGAAAATTCATAATAACTGCCCAAATCCCGTACTTAAATAACGTAACAATCGCTAACGCTTCAATAAGAGGCAAATTCCTTTTGAAAAGAAATCCAATAAGCACGATGAGAAAAAAAGACTTGCTG
>JAPSLU010000262.1 GCA_031180405.1 Bacillus sp. (in: firmicutes)
ATGGAACATATGAGAGGTTTCATTCAGCAGAGAATACAATGTTGTGGTTTTTCCGCTTCCAGTAACCAACGTATTATAAATACAACTTTATTAATGGGGATTTAGTTTATCATTAGTCACTCTGAAATCTCTATCCCACTCGAAATAATTAAAACAAAAGAGCACAGTGTATATAAATATTCATCCAGCACTCTTATACCGTTTGCCTAAAGTCCTAGGCAACACTCGCTGTACCCTTAGGCGCAGTTTATTACATCATGGGTTATTTATCATCGGTTATCTTACCAGGCCCTTGCTTTTTTGTTTCCTAGAGTATTAATATAGCTAAAAAAAATATCCAGGTACAAAATACCATTTTTGAAAAAATTAAGTTTTTCTTATGTAATTTTTTGTAAAACTATGTTAATATTTACTTCGGCACAAATAGTGTTGTAGTGACATGTTTTTTGGACAAGGTTTTTTAAAATTATAGTAGATTCAATTTTATAAGACTTCTAAGTAAGAACTCGGAAAAAAGGAGGAGGAAAATATAATTTATACCTTTGTCCTAAAGAAAACAGAAAACTACGAAATAATTAACAAGGAGAGAGAAATTAACATGGCAAAAAAACTAAAAAAACTATTTACAGTTCTAATGATTGCAGCAATAGCAATTGTTGGGGCTACAGCAGGAGTTCCAGGTCAAAAAGCAGAAGCAGCAACTACAGGTAAATCATTTACCTATAATTCCTATCTTTATGGGAGTACCCCAGGATATATTGCAACTAATGAAGATTATTATAGTGTATATGCTAGTATCGAAATGGGCTATCCATCAGGAGCTACATCCCCAACTCAAAAAGTTCAAGATAGTGTGACTATGTATCTTCAACGTTATGTAAGTGGCTCTTGGACAACTATAGACTCAGTTTCTGGAACTGTTACTTCTGGTTCCACACTAAACAGAACTTACAGCAACATCGCTAAAAAATCTACATCAATGCGTGTCAAAGCAGTTTTCGGATCAGGCCAAGTTGTATATTCCAATACTTGGGTACGTTAATTGTTAAAAGACCTTTTTAAAAGTCTATCTTTTTCTATGAATACTTTTATTTAGACTTTATTTACATATAACCATAAAACAATAATTACCTTAGCGATATTATTGCTAATATCCCTTCTAGGTATAGAAGTAATACTTAATGATGGTATTATTCTATACTTTGGAAGGGATTTTATTTTGTATAAAACGACTAAGATTTAAACCTAATACAGCCAGTTTATGAAGGTAGGAAAAACTTATTAAGAATGCAAGTCGCTTTATATCAAGTTAGGAGTAACAGGGAGTCCTTCATGAATGCCTGACAGCACAAAGGTCTTATTATTTAAATTTGAATTGTTGTAACAGACAAATGGACTTTTGGATTGAAGGAAATTTGAGTACTTACTATAGGGGGGTAAATGCTATCCAGGTATTTTTATACAAGTTTAGAAACAAAAGTTTTATAATCATATAATCGCTAGTTTTGGAAGATAAAATACAGGGTAAACCCCATCGCTAACAGAACCTTTGATTGAGTGAATATTCCTAAATTACATTATTTTTATAATAGATCTTGAATAGGGTTAGGTAGAGGCACACCTTACTAAGCATTAAATTGAATTTCTGTAAAGTGATTTTAGCAATAGATGTTGAATTACTTGTCGATTCATATAATTTCCATTTAATAAACATATCAAAAGCTAACCACTATTTTAACTTATATGGAAATAGTTCCTTTAAGTCACATGAGTAGAGTATTAAATCCTGCTATCCCCATAATTAACGGGGATAGCAGTTACAAATATATTTATATTACATTAGTGTGCTGTCTTCTAGTTCCTCCGATTCCTTCTTTAAAGTCATAGTTAATCTAGTTTTGGTTTTCCCGTTTCTCTTTTAATTCAAAGTATGTCTTAAAAACTTCATCAGCTATTTCTAAATTAACATGAGTTTTATCTGTAGTTGACCAGGGGACAACTACAGATATCGCAATCTCAGGATTGTCATATGGAGCATAGCCGACAAAGGTTACATTCCATGTCATTGGATTAACTGGTAAGGGGCCATCATATAATGCTTGAGCTGTTCCTGTTTTACCAGCAATTTTATATTGTTTATTTTTAATATAACCATACGCTGTGCCTTGAGGATCATTAACAACCTGTCTAAAACCTTCCTGGATCTGTTTAATCCACTCATCTCTCATATCTACTCTGTTAAGTACTTGTGGTTGAATTTCTTGAATAATAGGACCTAAGGATCCATCATTATTGGCTTCACGGATCTCTTTTACCATGTGAGGCTGAATTCTATACCCGCCATTTGCTATTGTAGATATATACTGAACTAACTGTAAAGGTGTATAAGTGTCATATTGGCCTATTGCAAAATCTAATACTTTTCCTGCTTCTGGAGGAATTTGTCCGGCACCATATCCTGTTTGCTCTCCAGGTAAATCAATACCCGTTTTTATCCCTAACCCGAATTGAGCAAAATTTGTTCGGAACTTATTTATTGCAGCAACCTTATCTATACTTAAAGGACCATTAGGAATATATGTTTGTTGGCCTCCAATTCGCATGGCAGTTAAGAACATATATACGTTTGATGATCTCTTTAATGCATATAAATCATTAATTACTCCGAATCCAGAAGTATTCCAAGATTTTTTCACCTGAGTACCCCTAAATTTCAATGGTCGATCATTTAAACTTTGGCCAGGAGAAATTGCACCCGTTTGATATCCTGTTAAAACCGTGGCTCCCTTAACAACTGACCCCATTGAATAAGAGGTTGTCATATTTCCTAATGCAAAATCCACAATTTCAGTTTTATTCGATTCTTGATCTTTAACATATTGTGTTCCAGCCATGGCTAACATTTCGCCATTGTTTGGGTTCATAACCGAAACCATTGCTCTATCCATATAGGGCTGTCCTATTTTTGCTTTTCCTAGTTTATCTTGAATTATTTTTTCTACTTCTTGCTGGAATTCGATATCAATTGATAAGACTAGATCTTTTCCACTCTTCCCTTCTCTAACTACTTCTGACTTAAGAAAGTTTCCAGCTTTATCTGTTATATTCTTCACAACTTTTTTTTGACCTTGAAGTACATCCTCATATTGTAACTCTAAATAACTTTTTCCAACTCGATCATTTCTGCTATACCCTCTGGCTTCGTAATACTCAAGATTATCGTGAGGTAAACCTTCTTTAGAACTGGTTACTTTTCCTAAAATTGAGCTTAAGGTTTCATTTCCCTCTTTGTCTTTAAAAACATTGTACCGATCCCAATCGATAGATGTATCCACTCCAGGTAAGGAACTGATATTTTCACTAACAACTGCATATTCTTTATCAGTCACGTCTTTATTCTTGATAATTTGAGGTGATAACATCGTTCCACTAGACATTTCACGGAAAATCGCTAAAACTTCTAGTTCTTGCTTGGAAAATGAATTTAACTCTTCGTCAGTTATTCTTTCCCTAATTAAATTGTATATTTCTTTATCATATTCTTCTTTTTCTAGCTCTTTTTTCTTTAATTTATTTTCAACATCTTTAGTAATCTTATCTCTTGCTTTATTTGGATGCTTTAAAATCCAATAGTCCTGACGATCTCTTTTGGTAATAGATTTAAAATCTTCCTCAGTGTCTTTTTGTATTAAATTAGCTAATTTTGTTGCAACTTTTAACATATCTTCAGTACTAACTGAATTAGTACGCGTATAAGTTATAGATTTCTGCGGTTTGTTTCCTACAATTAAATTTCCGTTAGTATCATATAGTTTTCCCCGAGGTACACTTGAGTTTACTGGAATAACCACATTTTGTTCTATTTCACGCTTATAATTTTCTCCATACACTAATTGAATGAGACCTAGCCGAATAATCAATACTGAGAACAAAAGAAATACAACAAAAAACAAAATATTTAATCTAAGTGGGAGAGCTTTTTTCTTTTTTTTATTATCCCTCATTTAAACAAACCTCCTTTTCAAGTTTTTAAAATTATTCTAAATGAATCGGCAAATAATTTCCATATAAATACGATAAAGGGAAAGCTTACAATTTGAGTATTTAAACGGATTACGATTAACATACATCTATTAATAGTTAGCCAGGAACGTAACGATATATGTATATAATATCTTTAATTTACTAATGAAAGCTAGACCTTATATTAAATATGGGCCAATATACTAATATTCCTATTCCTTTTACCTGATTAAATGATATAGGACCCATATGTCGACTATCCCAGCTGTTGTTTACGTTGTCCCCTATTACAAAAAATTCGTCTTTCTGTAAAATAAACTCTTTTGAATCGTTTTTAGGAATAGGATAAATATTATTTTCATTATATTGAAAGTCAAGGATCTTTTTTTTATTAACAAATATTTCATTGTTTTTTATATATAAATGGTCTCCCTGAACACCTATTACCCGTTTTATATAAAGCTTATTTTTTTTTTTATCTTTAAATACCACAATCTCTGACCTCTGTATATCCTGAGAACCTACTTTTTTAATAATTAACCTATCATTTTCATTGAGTGTTGGTATCATTGACTCTCCTTTTACCATAACTGTCATAAAATTAGATTCTAGATAAAGATATAAAGCTATGAAGGAAAGTAGAATAAAAATTCGATAGATATTCTTCTTGTTTAATAATTTCAATAAAAATTACCCCCTTATATTAAGGTCTCCATTATTTGCAAACATATTAAATTAAACATGGGATATAATCTTTCCTTATTTTAAGCAATACTAATTATTGTAAGTAAAAGTACAAAATGTTGCAAGAAAGAATAAACCAAAACACGGAGTAGCAACTTTAATAACCTTGTAAAGATGCAACCAGCTTTTTGGCACGTTTATCGATTGGGATATATAAGGAATCTTTCCCCCAGAGATAAATAGTTTTAATCAAGCCCCTCCAATTAATTGGAAGGGCTTTTTTCTTGTTAAACAAACTGGCAGGTTTGTTGATACCTATCCAGTGTCTTTGAACTGAAATTTTAATGAAAGGTTTAAAATTTTGTTCAATTTTATTAAAACAAAGATGCTAATTTAATTTAGTGGAGAAAGTATGTGTGGCTATCATCGTATTTGGCGTAGGGGAGGCGGTTTAAGTTATAGGTTAAATTACCACCAACAGCATCTTTTTTTATGATCCTTTCTATCATCATCGAATCGATCACGGCGTCTACGTCTGTCGTCATCATCCTTTTTAATAATAATTTTGTCTGCACGAACAACCACTTTATCAGCATCAATAAATATGTCATCAACACGATCACGGCGTCTTCTATCACAAGACATTAAATTCCCTCCTTTCACACTTGTAATATAATATATGTTGGGTAGTAAAATATTGTATAGACAAGCATCCAAAATCTATAAAGTAGGTGCATTTCTTTAATAGGAAGTTGTCTTTTTATAATGAGCTAGATTCTGGGACAACAGATTTGAGGGATCAATTATGGTTTAAAATTGGAAAATATATATTTATTTCATTTAAAACTATACGGTCCGACGTTTCTTTATTAAAATAATCTAAAATAAAGCCCCTCTCCACAACGAGAAGGGCTTTAATACTGTAGTTATGTCATTACTGATTAAGAAGTGCATTAATAGCTTTATCTGATACAACACTTTCCCCACCCAAAACAATGTAAAGATCTGCAAGGTGAGAATAATTTTGAACAGTACTCTTTGTATATCCATCAGGATTAGTTGGATGTGTTAAAATCACTGGATTCCAAGTTGAAGCTGCAAATGCAGATCCAGCTAAGGCATCTGGGAAGTTCAGCCCTGTTGCTATTACTGGAAGATCCATATCAAGAACGTCTGCAAAATATTCAATAACTCTGCTATTCGTTGCATATCGGTTAATTCCACTAATCCGATCATATCCAGGGAAGGATTTTGCAACACTATCCCCAATTACTCCAGTACCTCCAATTACAAATGACTCTATAGGTTTTTCAGTTTTCACAAATTGACTAACTGATGCTGGAACTGAATTCTTCCTTGTTAAAAGTATAGGCATTTCCAATTGTGCTGCAATTGGTGCAATTGACAGGGCATCTGCAAAACCCTCACCTGTTGCTACTACCACACTGCCTGAACTTCCTACCTTCTCTGCAATTTTCACTGAAGTTTCATAGCGATCAGCACCGCTAATCCTAGTTATCGATGAAATACCTAAGCTTTTAATCTCGCTTTCTACATTGGATGAAATAACACCCTTACCGCCAATCAGAATAACAGTTTTTACTTTA
>JAPSLU010000263.1 GCA_031180405.1 Bacillus sp. (in: firmicutes)
AGAATCTGGTATTCAGCGAAACAATGCTCATCGTTTTTACGAAGACAAATTAGATTATGATAAATGGTGCTATTCATTTAGAAAAATGTTGTGATTTAACAAAGGGTAATGCTGCGTCAGGCCAGGTACCTTTTTCTTATGCAACAAACGGGGCAGATTAATGAAATATAGATATACTCACTAATATACAAAATGTTACAATTATTGGTAGAGGTGAAAGAGTTGAGTATTTTTCTTTTTGCTGTTATTCACATATTGATAGGATTAGCCTTAATTTATTTTTATGGAAAATTGCCAAAGGCACTTACGTTATTTCTATCTGTGTTCTTTATTATGAGTTTTCTTTATTGGGGAACAATTTTAATAAATTCTTCGTTAAGCTAATGGGTACTTATGTTCAAGAACAGCTGCTAATTAGGCAGCTTTTTTCTTATTCAATAAACGGGGCAGTTTAGTTATAGAAACCATACTCTTAGTTTTACATTTTGAATAGGAAAACAGACCAAGGAAAATGACTTGGTCTGTTTTTTAATATAAGGATTGCTTTTCAGTTATGTAAGTTTTTACAGTTGGTGGTTCATATGAATTGAATTTATCAAGTATCCCTTTTGGCTCGCTATCAACTAATGCCATATTACGGTACTTTTTGTGTAAAAATTGTTCCTCTGACATATGATCAAATAATGCGATAAGAGGGTCATAATAATGATTTATGTTTAAAAGACCTTATGGTTTTTTATGAAGGCCTAATTGAGCCCAAGTAAAAATCTCAAAGAACTCTTCTAATGTCCCTGGTCCACCCGGTAAAGCAATAAATCCATCTGCAAGATCAGCTATTTAAGCTTTTCTCTCATGCATAGATTCTACAATAATTAGCTCTGACAAGTTTTTATGGGATATCTTTCTATTTTCTAAAAAACCAGGCATAACACCAATTACGTATCCTCCTTCTTCTAAAACTGTATCTGCAACAGCACCCATAACACCAACACTAGCTCCACCATAAACAAGTGCAATATTTCGTTTAGCTAGTTCTTTACCAAGTTTTTTTTGCACCTTCTATATAAACATCGGATGCTCCCTTACTTGATCCGCAAAATATGCTAACTTTTCATTGTATCGCCTCCTAACTGAATTTCAACAATGGGTAAAGGATTATTACGAAAGCAGGGGGTGGTGTGAGTTAGACATTTTTATCCGCATTGGCTTTCTAGCAGAAGAAACTGGAGAAGTTGCACGGGCTATAAGAGCTCTTGAGATAGGTAGGGATAGACCTGATGAAGTTAAGGGATCTTTTAAGGAAAACAAACAAGAGTTAACTGAAGAATTAGGGGATGTATTAGGTAATTTAATAGTTATTGCAAACAAATATGATATCTCTCTTGAGGAAGTATTTCATTCACATAAAAAGAAGCTATCAGAACGTTATTCAAATGATTAGAACATGTAATTTTTTATTTTAACAAATCGGGACTATTTTTTGTGAACAATCTTTCATTAAAGGGCGCGATTGTTAAACAACATACGTAGAAAAATGGGATCATTCTTTTTTATACAAACCAATCATAAATTTGCTGAAGAAGAATCCATTTTTATCAATCGTTTTTTAAAATGGATTCTTTTTATTTATCGTAAAATGCTGGTTTGTGAGTTACTTTTAATCAAGCTTCTTTCAAAATCAACATTTGAAGCTGTGTTTTTATTTTTGAAAAGATTTACACCACGCCAGAAGAATAGAATGCTCAGTATTGAAATGAGAGCCATTGTTAGAAAAAAAGCAGTTCCGCTAAATTGTTTTAACATAAAGCCTCCGAGCATTGGTCCGATAAAACTACCTAAAGAGTTAAAGCTCTGTGCCCCATAATACGTGCCCCTCAATGCTTTTGGCGTGATTTGATCAATAAGTGTATACTCTGCCGGTATCACAAGTACTTCCCCTATAGTAAAAATAATCGTCGACATAACGAACATAACCGCAGTCTCGGATACAGCAAACAATAACAAGCCAAAAGCTGTAAAAATACATCCGATTATAATTGTAAATAATGGTGTTCGTTTTTCTGCCCATCTCGTTATTGGATATTGCATGGCAATGACTCCAATGCTGTTTGCTATCAAGATGATAGCAAACAATTGAACACCATTAGTGAAATCATTTTCCAAATATTGCGATACAGGAACCGACCATTGTCCATGAACTACCATACAAATGATTCCTCCAATGACAAAATAGAGAAGGATAGTGTCTGAGCGCAGTACACTTAAAGATTTTTTTAAGGTTATCTTTTCTGTATCTTTAGCCTCTATTTGTTTAATACTAAATCGGTTCAATAAAATATGAAGAAGAATAGTGAATCCCAAATATAGACATGCTGCAATAAGAAAGGGAACTTCATTTGCAGTCAGTGCAAGATAAACCCCGATTATTGGGCCGATTGCAAAACCGAGATTGTTAACTACATATCGAAGGGAAAAGACGCGAATTCGTTTATCAGCATGGGTGACATCTCCCATCAGTGCCTTAGCGACAGGCGTAAAAAATGAGTTGCTTAACCCTATTAAGATCACTAATATGAGGAGAAAAATTGGCGTTTCAGCAAAAACAAAGCCTAAAAAAGAAAACGATGATAATAAAAGGGATGCAAGTAATACCTTCCTTCTCCCTATCATGTCTGACACAACACCTGCTATGAATCCCCCAATCGTAGCCGCTAGAGGACCAGCCCCAACAGTAAGTCCTATGACTACAGAATCCATATGAAGTTCTTTCACCAAATAGATAGGCAAAAATAACAGACTCATTGATTGAGCAAGAGCGATTAAAAACGTACCAAAAAGAAGTGTATGTACGATTGGGTGATATTGTTTTAAGAAACGATTGGCTTTATTCATGTTATACTCCTCTGTCGTTGTTTCTAATATAAGCATTGATCAGGTATTGCATTTGCCCCAGTCCTTCCTCACGCAGACTGTATTGGTGAATAAACTTACTTCCAAAATAGTGAGTCCGGATCAATCCCGCCCTTCTTAAAATAGATAAATGGTGGTTGGTAGTGCTTTTTGCGAGTCCAGTATAACTTTGAACGGCCGAAAAATTTTGCATCCCGGAATTCAAAAATCGCAGTATTTTCAAACGATTCTCATCAGCTAAAGCATGGGTAACAAATGTTAATTCCCAGGGGGGTTCGTTAGCATCATTTGGTGCTGACTTTACCGGATATAGACAAGTGCACATAGATTCGAAGTAATCGAGTATTGTTGCCGGACGACAATGATATTGAGGAATGAGAAACACGGTTTTTAAAATTTCATTTGGTTCAATTCTAATTCCATTCGTCGCTTCTTCAATTAAATTAATAGAAGATACTTTAGAAATCAGGTCCCGTTTTTGTTTTGCATCACCCTTTAATTGTTCAACAATTCTAGGATCAATGTGCTGAAAGTACTGGACATCCCACTCTGATAATAGGTATACCATTCGATCACGCAGTTCTTTTAAATTACCAGGTATATTGTTGATCCAGGGAGCCAATCGTTCATATATTTCACCGGGTGGCTGGTCTTGAAGCCATTTGATAAATTCTTTTGGTGTTCTCTCTCCGGGGCATTGCCAAACTAATAAATTGATTCGATGCAATACTTCTAATCGGTCATCTTCCAGCTCAGCTGCGAAATGAGGATGAAGGTCCGTTTTAACGGAATTATACCAGTCTTTACTGAGGGAGAAATTGCGATGCTGTTTGAAATTGATGTAGTGATACAAACTGGTAATAAGTTCGTTAACAGGTGAAAAATCTACAATTACTCGAAAAGACATATAGTTCTACCTCCTTCAAACAATAATTAGTTCGATGTTTATGGAACAAATTTAATATATAATAACACAAGAAGAATAAAATTGTAAATGTTATATTTCTTGAATATAGTGTGGATTTGAAATAAAATCACGATGTTTATAAAAAGACGCGATGTTTTGCACTTTTGGATTAAAGAGTTCTGAGTGAGTTTTAATTAAACATTATTTCAAAACAAACAACACCCTAACATGCTGCAAGAAATCATGCCAATTGAAATTGATAATAGCAATTGTATTCCTCCTAAAATATTATTTTATAGAGGAATTATTGCCATTTTAATAGAAAAGTAAAACTATAATTATTTTACTAACGGGGCAGTTTCAATAAGCAGGTGTGAATTGTTTAAAGAACTAATATTTATCAAATTTAAAAGTGGTGATTGAGTGAATCTCAAAACAAAAAAAGGTGAATTTAATAATTTTGAACAGTTGGTTAGGTCAATTGATTCAATTCCTAAAAAACAATCAACCTTGTTAATTGGAATAGATGGGTGTGGGGGTTCAGGAAAAAGTACATTCGCAAATAAATTGAAGGATAAATGTTCTAATGTAACTGTTGTACATATGGATGATTTTTATTTACCATCCTCAAAAATTTTAAAAACACATCCAGAGAAAAAGCCAATTGGTGCAGATTTTGATTGGAAACGTGTATTAAATCAAGTTCTTGATCCTATTAGTCAAAACAACGAAGGACATTATCAGCGATATAATTGGGAGACGGATGGTTTAACAGAATGGCATACTGTTCCCGTTGGGGGGATTGTCATAATAGAGGGTGTTTATTCTATTCGTAAGGAATTAGCAAAAAAATACGATTTTACTATATGGGTTGATTGCCCACGAGATCTAAGGCTTTCACGAGGTCTTGAAAGAGACGGGGAAGAGGCTCGTGATATGTGGGAAAATAATTGGATGATTTCAGAAGACATTTATATTGAAGAACATAAACCTTTTGAAAGAGCAGACCTCATTGTTAATGGGACTAAATAAATGTCTTATTCAGCTTACGGGTGCAAGAGTTGAAGATTAGTATGGATCAGCAGCTCTTTTTTCTTATTCGACTAACGGGGCAGGTTTGTTGAAGAAGGAATTACATATTATTTTAAGAAATATAATGTATAGGATATAAAATCGAGTATACATAATTTTGTTTTTTGGGGGATGTACTTGCTTCGAATATCATCAGTCTTATCAATTGTGTTTTTGCTAATCTTATCGGCTTGTAATAATTCAAAAACTCTAAATTTTTCTGGAGAGACGGATAATTGGTCAGCTGAATTAACGGTTACACAAACCAAAGATGATTATGAAAAACAGGAATTTAAACTCAACTATAAAGGGAAAGATGTAACCTCTGTCGGAGATATCACTTATAAAGTAGACACGAATGCAGGTGGCTTTGGTAAAAGTGGTGTAAAATTGGATGAGAACGGTATTCTTAAAGGAACGGAAGAAGCTAATCCAACCAATGCTAAAGTCATTGAAGTATCTGAGGTAGAGGTAACCGTTGAATGGAATGATAATACTGAGATCATTACATTAGATATAAATAAATAGTAAGGGGGCAGTTTAGTTCAATAAGGAGGGGCAAGCTTTACTAAATTTGCCTACCCCCTTTTTTACAGGTTTTCACACATTATCTGTTTTTTTTCAATTTGGAACTTATAATTTAAATTTTTTGGTATGTAATCAAAATCATCAGAAGCTAATAATTTTTTTAGTTCAGCTTCAAATTCTTCAATAGATCTTTCGCTGGTTTTTTTAAGATCAATTTTAATAGTTGGTTCTGGTTGGACAAAACTTATTACACTTTGAATATCTGTGTAATTTTTTTCTTCTATATATTCATTTAGAATCATTTCAATATTAACTAAGTTACTCTCTGCTTTTACTTCCTCCAGAGGTCTTTTTGTTATGTCATAACTATATTGTTCCAGATCTTCTTTAGCAATTTGCTCTGATAAATATTCCTTTAGTTGTTTTTCACCTTTTGCTTCATCCATCACAATATAGATATTTGATTCTGCATGACTTACTGAATAGCCAAATAAACCAAATTCATCATTAACAGCATCAAGAGCAGACATAATCTGACTGCTCTTATCTTCCTCATTAATTAGGGTAACTTCTTTTTTTACAAATACATCAAATACAAAGAGTGCAGCAACGATTATTAAGATAGAAGCAAACTTCTTCATGACATCCTCCTTTAAAAAAAAGTTTACCATATTCATCCATATGGAATTATTTATTTTTAAAATATTTACCTAAACTGGTTTAAATTTAGTCTGTTTTACGATATATAGAATTTTGGGGATTGGGCCACCTCTCTTGTTTCTTATTCTACAAACGGGGCAGTATAGGTGAAGAGGAAATTGTATATATTCACTTTTTTTACATAAAGTTGAAACGAAGATGGGGGTTAAACGTCTATTTATATATAAAGCACC
>JAPSLU010000264.1 GCA_031180405.1 Bacillus sp. (in: firmicutes)
TTTGTAGCAGAAAGAATATACCGACTTGATCCAAACTTCGTTACACCCGCACATGAATACAATGACGGAGTAGATTTTGTACCAACGAAAAAATCAATTCTATGGGGTCACCATTTTACTTCTGTCGCAGGTGCAGCTCCGATTGTTGGGCCTGCAATTGCAGTTTATTGGGGATGGCTACCTGCATTGCTATGGGTGTTATTAGGAACTGTTTTTGCTGCAGGTGTCCATGACTTCGGAACCCTAGTTTTATCTGTACGAAATAAGGGTCAATCTGTTGGAACGTTAGCGAATAAGTTGATAGGGAAGCGAGCAAAGTTATTATTTCTATTCATTATTCTCATTTTGGTGTTAATGGTAAATGCCGTATTTGCATGGGTTATTTCGAATTTATTTATTAAATTTCCAGCAAGTGTTATCCCGGTTTTTATAGAGATTCCGCTTGCAATCTGGATCGGGTATGCGGTGTATAAAAAGAAGGGAAGTATGCTTGTTCCATCACTTATTGCCCTACTCGTTATGTATGGATCAGCTGTGTTAACGAGCAAGGTACCTGCTTTACAAATTGATTTAGTGAAATATTTTGGTGGAGCAGAGGCCTCGACTGTGTTTGGGTTAAACGGAGTTTCACTTGCGTTTTTTGTCTGGATTATAATCTTAATGGTTTATTGTTATTTTGCCTCAACGCTTCCTGTATGGAAACTTCTACAGCCGAGAGATTATATTAATTCACATCAATTAGTTGTCGGGTTAGTGATTATGTATGCAGGCCTGTTATTTTTAAATCCCGAGATTACAGCACCAATTACAAATCCAGATGCGACAGATAAGTCGTGGTTCCCGCTTTTATTTATCACAATTGCTTGTGGAGCAATATCAGGTTTCCATGGCCTTGTTTCGTCAGGAACATCCTCTAAACAGCTAGATAAAGAAACCGACGCAAGATTTGTTGGCTATTTAGGTGCAGTTGGAGAAGGCTTTTTAGCATTGATTGCAATCATTGCCTGTGTCACTCTCTTTTCAAGTGCTGGAGAGTTTAAGGAAGCATATAGTTCATTTGCTGCAGCGAATGGAGGAGGGCTTGGAAACTTTATAGCAGGTGGGGCACAGCTTGCAACAGGTATTGGAATTCCGGCTGATATTGCTGGCACAATTATTTCCATCATCGTAGTTAGTTTTGCTGCTACAACACTTGATTCGTCTGTTCGTTTAATGAGATATATTATTGCTGAATTAGGAACGGAATATAAAGTGAACTCATTAACGAAAACACATGTAGCGACTTCAATTGCCGTTGTTTCTAGTGCAGCACTAGTATTATTACCAAAAGGCCCAAATGGCTTTGGTTCTGGTGGATATTTGTTATGGCCATTGTTCGGTACATCAAACCAGCTTTTAGCAGGTATAAGTTTATTACTCATTTCTATTTGGTTAAAACGCCTTGGTCGCAACTATCTCGTCTCATTTATACCAATGGTGTTCATTTTATTCATGACCATATGGGCAATGATTCAACAGGTTGTCTTTGAATGGTCTGGCTTAGGTGCAACAGATATGAATTTACTGCTATTTATTTTTGGCAGTATTATTCTAGTCTTTGCGATCTGGATTGTGTTAACGGCCTTTAAGGAATTAACAAAAAAGGATACTCCTACAAACTTATAAAATAAAAAAGTGGGAACCTATTTACACCAAAGGTTCCCTCTCTTTTTAAGGAGCTGGTAAACGAAGTGAAAGGAATCTCCTCAGTGAAAAAACTCCTCCAATTATACGACGAAATTATATCTGTTCAGCATAAAACAGAGGTTACTAGAGAACTAAGGGATGAAGATGACTTATTTTTATTTTTATGTTTATCTGAAACGTTAGGGTTACCGAACCCGGCTTTTTACTATACGTTGGAGCTTTATCCTTATATCATAGAAAAATTTCATGATTGGCATCTTCGAATGGGGATGGAAAAGTCGCCATTAGATGGTCTTCGTTGTTGTTAAAACGAAACCCCTAAAAACGTAGGAGGAGAATACAGATGCTAAAAGAAAAAATTCTATTTATCGGGGGGAAAGGCGGAGTAGGAAAATCAACTAGTGCTGCAGCCATTGCGCTAATGTTAGCAGAACAGCAAAGAAAAACATTGTTGGTTTCAACAGACCCTGCTCATAATGTAGGAGATATTTTTCATCAGACCCTAAAAAATACTCCATTAGAAGTTATTCCATATTTATTCGCTATGGAAATTGACCCGGCACTTGAAACGAAAAAATATATAAACACAGTGAAGGATAACATTCGTGGAGTTGTGAAATCACATATGCAAAACGAAGTATATCGGCAAATTGATGCTGCAATTTCAACACCAGGTGCTGAAGAGGCATCTTTATTTGACCGGATTGTATCAATTATACTTGATGAGGGTGATGATTATGATCACATAGTATTTGATACAGCTCCGACGGGACATACTTTACGGCTTTTAACTTTACCTGAACTTATGAGTGTGTGGATCGATGGCATGCTGGAGAGAAGAAAAAAGCGAAATGAGACGTATACACAGCTTTTGAATGATGGTGATCCAATAGATGATCCTATCTTCCGTGTCCTTTTAAATCGCAAAAAAAGATTCATGGATGTTCGAGCCATTCTACTTAATCAGAAGCAGACAGGCTTTATTTTTATTTTAAATGCTGAACGCTTGTCAATAATTGAAACATCCAAAGCCGTTCAAATGCTAGCAACACATAATCTTTATGTCAGAACATTATTCATTAATAAAATCTTATCAGAAAGAGAACAAAGCGAGTTTTGGAAAAAAAGACAACAAACCGAGCAGGAATATATAATATGGATTGAACAGGAATTTGTTGAGCAGGAAAAACAGTTCATCCCATTATTTGAAACGGATATTCATTCAATCGAACTTTTAAAAAGATTTGCCCGATACTTAAAGGAACATATTTCCACATAAAACATGGGGCAATAGAGCTCCATGTTTTTTAGTTTACTTGATGCAAGAATGCTCATCATTGTAAAGAAAATAGAAAAAGGGATACACTATGGAAAAGGAGGGTGAACATGGATCGTCTAGATGATTATTTACAACAGGGAATACATGGACCGAGAGAGATTAATCCAGATGAACGGCGGAAATTTTTAGGGACATTGCGAGAACGAGTTGTCGTTGTCTTAACGAAATCACAAGTGAGAGAACCAGGGACATATAAAGAGATAGAGAGCTTAATGAAGAAAAATCAACAAGCTACATTATTTCTAAATGGAAATATGAACTATACCTATCTATCAGATTACATCAAATTAGCAAATCAAGTTGGAAACAAATATATTTTATCAACAAATAAAGAACATGATAGTGAATTAGGTCTTGTGTTAGCGTATGATCATGCAGTTAATATAGAGGATATCTACATAACCAAACATGAAGAGCCAAAGCTTGCGGAAACCCATGATGAGAACAGTTTAATTCGTTTTTTTAAGAAGCTTTTTTAGGCTTATTCATGGAAAAAAACACACGTTTGTCCAGATCCTTTTGTCCAGTCTATCCGTATGATATGGAAACAACCTATGGATGGAGCTGAATAAAATTGGCTAAAAGATATCGGGGTAAAACGTTAAAGTCATTACCATCAAGAGGAAGAGGTACATGTCCATTGTGTGGGAAAACGAGAATTAAATTAGTCTACCCTCATCGCACCGAGACAAATGAGCTTTTGAAAGTATGTAAAAACTGCAGAAATAAGTAGAGAAAACCCAATACATCTGTGTTGGGTTTTTACCTGCGTATAGGTTAATTATTCAAAATTATCGAAATACTTTGTTGTGATTATAAGTCTCATTTCTCCGAATAGGATAGTAATAGGCAATGAAAAGCTGGTTCTGATGAATAGGGGGATTTAATATGAACTTCATAATAGCCAATATGGCAGGTAGTATATGGAAAGTATTAGTTGCTGTTGGTGACCAGGTAGAGGCAGGTCAGGAGGTAGTGGTTTTAGAATCAATGAAAATGGAAATTCCAATTGTTGCTGACACCAAAGGTATCGTTAAAAAGATCACATTAAAAGAAGGAGATTTTGTGAATGAGGGTGATGTATTAATCGAATTGGGCTAAAAAAAGGAGGAGGTTTCTTGAAATGGCCACAAAGTGTGACAATTAAAGAAGTTGGACCTCGTGATGGACTTCAAAATGAAAAGAAATTTGTATCAACACAAGATAAAATTGAGTGGATCAATCAGCTGTCACAAACGGGATTATCGTATATTGAAGTCACTTCCTTCGTTCATCCAAAATGGATTCCGGCTTTAGCTGACTCTGAACAGGTAGCAAAAACTATACAGCGAGTTGAGGGAGTGACATATGCAGCTCTTGTGCCTAATCAGTTAGGACTTGAAAAAGCCCTAGAGTCAAACATAGATGAAGTGTCTGTTTTTCTGTCTGCAAGTGAAACACATAATCAAAAAAATATCAATAAATCGATTCAAGAAACATTCCTGGTCTTACAACCTGTTATACAAGAGGCGAAACGGTTTGGGAAGTCAGTTCGTGGCTATATTTCAACAGTATTCGGTTGTCCTTATGAAGGGGAAATTTCATTTCAAAAGGTGCTAGCCATTTGTGAAACGTTATTTGAAATGGGGATTTATGAAATATCGCTCGGTGATACGATAGGTGTGGCAACACCAAAGCAAGTACAAGAGATGTTAACAGAATTAGTAAAAAGATATCCGGCAAATCAACTTGCGATGCATTTTCATAATACACGAGGAACTGCACTTGCGAATGTAACCGCTTCCCTAGACGCGGGTATTACCGTTTTTGATAGTTCTCTTGGTGGTCTCGGAGGCTGCCCGTATGCCCCTGGTGCATCAGGGAATGTTGCAACAGACGATCTTCTCTTTATGCTACATGGGATGGACATTCAAACGGGAGTGAGCATGGAGAAACTTCAAAAGGCAGCCATTTACATTCAGGGAAAAGTCGGCAAACCTTTACCTAGTCATAGTTTACTAGTTCATAAGAATAATTGAAAACAAAAAGAGGAGGGAACAATATTGTCTTCTGATCAAACGTTGAATAATCGAATCAAACAATTAAAAAAAGGGGGTTCGACAAAATATCATGAAGCAAATAAAGAAAAAGGGAAGTTATTTGTCCGAGACCGACTAAAAATGTTACTTGATGATGGGGTAGTGGCTGAGGATGGTCTTTTTGCTAATTGTATGAATGATTCCTTACCTGCTGATGGTGTTGTAACAGGTATAGGAAAAATAAATGGCCAAACCGTTTGTGTGATGGCTAATGACTCTACAATAAAGGCAGGATCTTGGGGAGCAAGAACAGTTGAAAAAATCATCCGCATTCAAGAAACGGCCGAAAAACTTCTAGTACCGCTTCTTTATCTCGTGGATTCTGCTGGTGCAAGGATTACTGACCAAGTCGATATGTTTCCTGGAAGGCGAGGAGCAGGAAGAATTTTTTATAATCAGGTGAAATTATCAGGTAAAATACCACAAATTTGTTTACTGTTTGGCCCATCTGCAGCTGGAGGTGCGTATATACCTGCCTTTTGTGATGTTGTTATTATGGTTGACGGGAATGCTTCAATGTATCTTGGTTCGCCGCGAATGGCTGAAATGGTTATTGGTGAAAAAGTCTCCTTAGAAGAAATGGGGGGAGCAAGAATGCATTGTTCGATATCTGGTTGTGGTGATATTTTAGCAGAATCTGAAGCTGAGGCTATTACTATTGCGCGCCAATACCTCTCATATTTTCCTGTAAGTTTTAAAGAAAAACCACCTTTAGCTGTTGCCAAATCTCCAAAGTCATTCGATCAATCAATCGAAGATATCATTCCTACCAATCAAAATGCACCCTTTAATATGTATGATCTAATTGAACGAATTGTGGACGAAGATTCTTTTTTTGAAATAAAAAAATTATTTGCTCCCGAGCTTATTACTGGTTTTTGTCGTTTAAATGGTCAACCTGTTGGAATTGTTGCCAACCAACCAAGAGTTAAAGGGGGCGTACTATTTCATGATTCAGCAGATAAAGCCGCAAAATTCATTTCATTATGTGATGCTTTCCATATACCTTTGCTTTTTCTAGCTGACATTCCAGGATTTATGATCGGAACAAAAGTAGAGAGAGCGGGGATTATCAGACACGGTGCAAAAATGATCTCAGCTATGGCCGAAGCAACAGTTCCGAAAATTTCCATTGTTGTTAGAAAAGCATATGGTGCAGGTTTATATGCA
>JAPSLU010000265.1 GCA_031180405.1 Bacillus sp. (in: firmicutes)
TTTTTTTATGCAAAATTGTCTAATATCACAGAAGTAGCAATTGCTTACGCGACATATAGGAAGGCTATGAAAGATTCATTAATGAAAAAACAATGTCGAATTTTGAAGAAAAATCCATAAATGTATTTAATAAACTTTGACACTATTATACAAATATCTTATATTTTTAGAGGTTATAGCAGAATAACAACTAAGAGGGGTAAACTATGATTAAAGAATGGAACTTACTAAGGGTTGTTGCTTGTCTAAGCATTGTTTTATTGCATAGTACGACCCAAACTGCAAGAGTAGTTGGCTACCCGCAAATTGAACATTACAATCTATATAGAGTGTTTTTAACATATGCAACACCCACTTTCATTGTCCTTTCAGTTATTATACTGGCTAATCGGTATCCAAATGGATTGCCTGAAGGATTTTGGAGCGGAAGAATCAAATGGATCCTTGCGCCGTTTCTCTTTTTTGCTGTCGTAGATGCATTGGTTTCAAACTATTTTAATCCAAATGTGATGGTGGATTTAAAGATATTCGATAATATTTTTACCGGAAATTTTGTTGGCTGGTTTATTATCGTCATTTTCCAGTTCTATCTTCTTCATTACATTGTGACTAAATTTAATATTTCTCTGGTTTGGCTATTCCCTGTAAGTATAGGGGTTATGATCTGGTATTCTACTGTAATAAACAATCCCCCGGAGTTTATGAACGGATACACCCATATGCTGAAGCTCCCGTTCCTTGCCTGGTTTGGGTATTTTACTGCAGCGTTCATCATTGGTAAACATTATAAGATCATCGCTGAGAAACTTTATAGACATCGGTGGTTAACACTTGTTTATCTTGCCATTTCTCTTTATATTGTCTATTTATCCTATGAATCAGGCATAATGATCGTCAATTCAAGGCGCCTGGATTTAGTCCCGCTCGTACTGTCAGTATCTGCTGTGGTCCTTGCTTGGGGTCAGGTCATTCCTAAATTCAAAATCATTACTTTAATCAGTAATTATTCGTTTGGAATTTACTTGCTTCATTGGCAAATCCAAAGGTTTGCTGCACCATTTATAGCTAATTATTTTGAACAAACCAGTACACGTGTATTAGCAGTATTTGCAATTTCCTTGCTTTTATCCCTGGCTATAATAAAATTATTGTCCATGGTTCCGGTAGGTGAATTCATTATTGGGAAAGTAAAGAAGACTAAATCAATAAAAGTGGTTGATGTTCATGAATTAAGGACATCGGCATAAATATTCATAACAAAAGGAGGGTGCCCCAAAAGTATTACTTTTAGGCATCCTCCTTTTTATTTTGTAGATAAAATAAGTTTTCTCTGAAGGGAGAGCTTTCTGGTAAACTATTATTCCCTCTATTTTCACGGCTTTTTGTACCAGTATATTAAATATAGAATTATTTTCCTTATGGGACCAGGTGCAATTATATGTTAATATATTCCTAGGCTAAAAATGGACGATTTTGTCGAATTTTCTTAAGATGGAATGGTCTGTTATTTTAAAAAGGGGGAATAAAGTTTCGTGTTAAGGCTAGCAAGAAAACTTCTTAGTTATATGCTCTTGTTTGTTATGTTCTTTTCTGTTTATCCCACAGGTGTGTTTGGGGAAACAGAAGCAAGCCAAACTAAAGGGACAGTGGTTTCATCATCAGGAGAAGACATTCCATTAATGCTCGAACCTGATGAAAGCAGTGAACTGCTTTCATCCATACCAAATGGAACAAGTGTCGGATTAGTGAAATTTGAACATGAATATTGGTTTGTGACTTATGAAAACCCTGATAATGGTGAGGACCTACTAGGATTTATACATGAGTCATATGTATCAATCCAGGATACGTCCTCTGCTGAAAGTCAGGTGGAAGAAAATGAGGATGGGGCTATAGCTGAAGAAGAAAACCATCCAGAAGAAAAGAATGAAAGTACACAGGCAGGCACCGGCGTAAAAGAAGCTGCAGAAGAAGTTAATGAAGATTTACAGAGAAATGATGAAACAGGTACTGAGGCATCAACACAGGTCACTTTACAAAGCAAAAGTGCAGCTATTTTGCAGAATTTAAGCAGTGCTGCTGTTAGCGGAGTTGCTTTAAAAAGTCCCACACACGTTTACTCTTCCAATGATGCTGAATCTGCCATTTTAAAAAGCTATCCGCAGGGGACATTGCTGAAATATCATCCGTCGGATTCAGACTGGTACCAATGTACAGTTTATGTAAACGGAAAAGCCAAAACAGGTTTTATTAATAAGAATGATGTGGAAGAACCTGCAGATCCTCAGACGGATTTAAGAGGTGCAGTCAAAAACAGCAAGCTAAATGTGCATTCCAAGGCTTCATCTTCATCAAGCATCCTTAAGAGCTACACAGAAGGTTCCATTTTAAAGTTTCAAACTTATATAACCGGCTGGTATCAAGCCACGGTATATGTGGGAGGCAAGGCAGCTACAGGGTATATCAAAAAGGATGATGTCATTCTCTCCGTTTTACCGCAAACCGAGAAAAAGGGTATTGTCAAAACAAGCCGTTTAAATGTGTATTCTAAGGCAATTAGTACATCCAGTGTTTTAAAAAGTTATTCAGAGGGCTCTTCAATAAAATTTAAGACGTTCACAGATGAATGGTATGAAGCCACAGTCTATGTTAATGGAAAACCTGTTGTCGGATATATACATAGAAGCAGTGTGGTTTTGGAAGGTACACCTCAAGTGAACCTTACCGGGATTGTAAAACCTGTGAGTCTTAATGTTTATGCTAAAACATCTGGTGCCTCTCAGGTGCTGAAGCGATATACAGAAGGATCTGTTCTGCGATTTAGGACCTTCACGGATAATTGGTATGAAGCGACAGTCTATGTAAGTGGTGAGCCTCACACAGGGTATATTAAAAAGAGTGAAGTCTTAGATCCGGATGATCCGCAAAAAGAGTTATCAGGGATTGTTAAAGTGCTTAGCCTGAATGTCTATTCTTCGACTTCCAGATCATCTGGTGTATTAAAAAGCTATGAACAGGGAAGAGTGCTTAAATACAGGACATATACAGCCAATTGGTACCAGGCCACAGTCTATGTTAACGGCAAAGCGGTAACGGGATATATTCACAAGCAGGATATTGAAAATACTGTCTCTTCCCAGGTTTCTTTAACAGGAACTGCACAAGATCCTTCCGGAGTAAGGGTATATACGAGAGCATCTGCTACCTCTGATGTATTAAAGTCCTATCCTAAGGGTTCCACATTAAAATATAAGACCTTTACATCTGAATGGCACCAGGTCACTGTCTATATTAATAACAAACCGGTGACAGGTTATATTAAAAAGACTTCTCTGGAAAAAGGACTAAAAGGTAAAATCATTGTAGTGGATGCCGGACACGGCGGTGTGGATAATGGAGCTAAAGGTGTAGAAAAGCTCCTGAATTTAAAGACCGCTATTCAGCTGGAATCCCTTCTTAAAGCAGCAGGTGCTAAGGTAGTTATGTCACGTACTGCTGATGTTTATCTAACCCTTTCTGAAAGAGTCGAAGTCAGTCATCAATACAATGCTGATGCGTTTGTGAGCATCCATTATAATTCGAATCCTAATCCGAGCCCGCATGGAATTGAAACATATTATTGGGCATCGAATGTAAATGAACTGCTCATGGCAAAATATGTTCAGCAGGAAATTATTATGCAGACTGGGCTCTATGATCGTGGTGTTAAGACTGGGGACTTTCATGTTATCAGAGAAAATAAAAATGCAGCTATCCTGGTCGAACTGGGATTTTTGTCAAATCCGGCAGAACTGGAAACTGTTTTAACAAGCGCATATCAGAAAAAAGCAGCAACTGGGATATACAAAGGACTTGAGAAGTATTTTAACTTGTAATAAAAAAATCCGGCTATCAAAATGGCCGGATTTTTTATATAATCGATGAAATAATATCTGCGATTCTTTTGCTTGCGTTCCCGTCTGAATACTTATTCCACTTTTCCTTGAATTCCCTTATTTCTGCATAATTAAAATTGTTGCTCTTAATGGCATGGATAATATCATTTGTGGAATAAACAACCGGACCAGGCATTATTTCCTCGTAATCTCCCCAAGTTCCCCGCTTTTTTACATATTTACTCAGATCATATGGAAAGAATATCATGGGTTTTTCTAATAATGAAAATTCAAAAGGAATGGAAGAATAATCAGTAATTAAATAATCGGTAATAAACAATAAGTCATTTGTATTGGAATACCCGGATACATCAACGACAAAGTCGGCCTGGTTTTCAGTTATGGCAACTTTATTTTTAATCGCGGGATGAAGTTTTAAGAGCAGCAGATATTCTTCACCTAATTTGTCTTTCATAAGATCAAAATTAATTCTAATCTCATAATCGTCCAGATTATCATCCCTAAAAGTGGGGGCATATAGGATAATCTTTTTTTGTCTAAAAGAAGGGTACTTTTTGAGTAACTTATCTTTAATTCCTTCTATTTCTTCAGTATTAAAAAAGATATCCGTACGTGGAATTCCGGTTAGCATGAAATTTTCTTCCCGAACACCAAACGCCTTTTGGAAGATGGTTTTCATCTCATCAGAGCCTGCCACGACTTTGTGAAATTGATTGTATACCTTTACAAATCTCTCTTTGGCTTTCTCTGACCTGTTTTCAATTGACGGATCCATGAGTCCGAATTTTTTAATTGCACCATTTGCATGCCAAAGCTGAATACAGGTAACGCCTTCCCTGAACTTAATCGAAGAAAGGAAACCGTAATAATTATCCACAAATATGACTTTGGATGTGGCAAGGTGATAAATGCCTTTAATATATTGAATGGGTGAAGATGGCTCAAATAGCAGTACAGTACAGTCGGCACCTTTATATTTTTTAAACAAAGGATACATTTTCTTTGTTGTTAAAAAAATAGCGCGACAAGAATGCTCTTGTCGCTGATATTCTTCATATATATTTATATTGTTTTCGCTAAAGGAAACGACAAACAATACTTTTCTTTTTAAGGATACGATACTGCTTAATTTAAATATTAGTGAGAAAGTAAAAAGGTAAATGGAAATTGCCAGTTCCCTAACCATTTTGCACTTTGAAAAGATCTTTTTTGATTTTTGTAGTTGAAATGCCAACTGTTCGTGGTAAATAGATTACTTCACAGTAGTCTTTTAAAAAATCGAATTTGCCTTTCCAATCATCGCCCATTACAAAGATATCGATATCATTTTCTATTACGTCTTGAATTTTTTGTTCCCAGTTGTTTTCTGGAATTACCTTATCGACATATCTGATTGATTCTAATATCATTTTTCTACTATCATAGCTATGATAAGCTTGTTTATCTTTTAATTTATTAAATTCATCAGAAGAAATGGCAACTGTTAAATGATCGCCAAGTTCACTTGCGCGTTTTAGTAAGTTAATATGGCCCCAGTGGAGTAAATCAAAAGTTCCGTACGTGATTACTTTCTTCATATATAACTCCTCCTAAACAGAATTAATACTCGGATATTTAATTCCTGTTAACCTTCAAATCTATTATATAAACAATCTATCATAAGTTTTAAACGAAAGTCTTACAAAGTCTTTACAGCCATTTAATCATTTATTTACAAAAGTATAGTATACTGAAAATACAAATTCTTAAGGTCACTTTGTCGAAAAATGTATAAAATACGAGCACGCTTATTCCATTTTAAAGTATATAGCAGGTGATTTCAAGCTGTATTGCTGGTTGAACTGGTATATTTTACTTAAGTACCCCTTGATTTAACTAATTAACTTTTTGAGCATCCCAAAGGCTTTTTTTGGGGTGCTCATTTGCTTTATATGCTTATTATGGCTCTATATAGGAAACGATAAGGTTGAATTCGCTTCATAATAAGCTTTTATTGCATTAGTTGTAGAAAAACATAAAAAGTTTTATCATTAGGATATTGCAAAAAATACCTCAATACAGAATTGAATGGTGATTAAAATATGTACTTTAAAAACGTATTTAAACGTAATAAGAATACACGTGCGTTAAAAGAAAAAATAACGATTCATCAGCATGAAGAAACCCTTGCTATTGAAGGCTCTTTATCACTGGATTACTACAAAGTAAAAGAGTTATGGCTGAAGTCACGGCAAACGGAAAAGGAATTTAAAGTTTCTTTGAATTCTTATGAGGGAAATAATTTTAAATTTAATGCTAATTTAAAGCATTTAATTTCTTTAATTAAAGAATGTGAGGATGAAAACTTCGATT
>JAPSLU010000266.1 GCA_031180405.1 Bacillus sp. (in: firmicutes)
CTCTCAGCTTTTCACGAAACTCCTCATTTTGCACAACAAGGAATTTCCACGGCTCGTATCCAACCGAACTTGGGGACAAGCGACCTGTTTCTAAAATGAATGTAAAATCCTCATCGGAAATTTTCTTTGTTGGGTTAAATACCTTTGTTGCATGGCGAAATTTGTATGCAGCAAGGATATCTTGTTTTTTTGCATCGTGATTGTTCATGATGATACACCCTCTTCTTAATAGATTCAAACTAGGGCTGTGTTGATCCTAGTTTGTGCAAGACATATTGTAAATGATTCAGCATACTCTTTTCAAAAGATCAGCTCTAACTTTCAAACTATGCTTTCTTAAACCTCTTCCTCTTAGTCTGCTTTGCTTCATATATTTGTTGGTATTAAGCCGAGGAGTTCTTCATCTATCCATTATTTAGGATTGCTGCGTAAACCCCACATGTATGAGAAGCTGTATGGAGATTTAATAGTTGTATAATAGTTGCACAGGAGCATCTAAGATTCTGTCTGACTTTTTAGATTCAGTTTTTACCTTCCCTCTTATTTTGTCATATATTCCAGACAGGTATGTAGAGATTTCTAACCCGATTTGAACAGGTCGGACATAAGTGCTTAACCATATTATTTTTACTGCGAGGGACCTTACTCATTCATGGCAAGGACTTTTCTTCTAAAATCTTCTTCTTGTATAATCTCCCCAACTTCTTTTCATCACGTTAGTTATTTTGAAAGGATTAAGTAATTCTGTAAACAATGGAGATAATAATGTTCATGGAACGTCATTTTTTTAAAATGAATTAAATAATAGGAGTGTAGAAGGCAGCTATGCCATTTATCAATATAAAAGGATTAAATGGATAATACAATTGCACAGCAAGTCACTCCTGTACAAAAGATGACAGGAATTTCTTGAAATATTTGATATTGATTCTTTAAAGGACTATGGAAAAAAGGAGAATCACCCCCAAGAAATTTACTCCATAAATAAAATACATAGGAAGCAAGTTAAACAAGTAATGTGATCCGAACATTCCTGTTGAACTAAAAATATAAAGGAGGACTATCATGACAACCATGAAGGCAGTAGGATTATTTCGTTATCTTCCTACTACAGATTCAGAAAGCTTAATTGACTTGGAAATTAAAAAGCCCAAACCTGAAGGTCGAGATTTGTTGGTACGAGTACAAGCTATTTCTGTGAATCCAGTCGATACCAAAGTTAGAAAACCGAAGGAAAGAGTGGAGGAAATCCCTAAAATATTAGGGTGGGATGTTGCGGGAGTTGTAGAAGAAACCGGTCCGGAATGTAGCTTATTTAGTATCGGAGATCCTGTTTATTATGCTGGGAGTATCACTCGTCAAGGAGCCAATAGTGAGTACCATTTAGTCGATGAACAAATTGTTGGACACAAGCCCCAAACATTATCATTTGCCGAAGCAGCAGCTTTACCACTTACTTCCCTTACGGCATGGGAAGCTTTATTTGACCGATTGAATATTCCAGAAAAGGGGAATGAGGGAACGAAGTTATTAATTATTGGAGCTGCCGGTGGAGTAGGCTCCATTGCAATCCAATTAGCGAAATGGGCTGGTATGACAGTGATTGGCACTTCTTCACGAAAAGAATCATCTCATTGGGTGAAAGAACGTGGCGCAGACTATGTTATCAACCATTATGAAGAGTTTGTCCCTCAACTCAAACAGTTAGGTTTTGATAATGTTGATTATATTCTTTGTCTAAATCGAACGGAGATGCATTGGGAAAACATGGCTCTAGCCATTAAGCCACAAGGGAAAATATGTTCAATATACGAGACAGATGAAAAATTAAATCTTTATCCTTTATTTAATAAAAGTGTAACCTTTGTGTGGGAGCTTATGTTTACTCGTCCCATGTTTGGCACTCCTGATATGATCAAGCAACATCAAATTTTAAATAGAATAGCCGAAATGATTGATTCTCATATAATTGAAACCACACTCAATGAAGTAATCTCTCCTATCAATGCAGAGAATCTGCGAAAGGCCCATGCTAAATTGGAAGAGGGAAAAACCATCGGGAAAATTGTATTAGAAGGGTTTTAACGAGAATTTCTCTCCAAGAGCCATGGCACCGGCATTTCTTCCCTTCTGCGCGATATAAGTGATGTAAATGAACCTAACTGGAAAAAATTACCTCATTACAACAAAGAAAGCTTATCCCAAGTATATTGGGATACCAGTTAGCAAGAGTTTGTTGTCCAACAGACCGCCTCTGAAAGATGTGTTAATGTAGGTGTAAATAACAAATCTTTACATTTGGTTTCTAACTGTTTTGCTGTAAGAAGATGATAAACTTTATTTCTCTCTGCAATTTCGGTCATCGAAAGAGGAAATAACGAAAGAAGACCGATTATTAATCGGTCTTTCATTGTAATTAATTGATTTAGACTTTTAATTGTCCATTTTTTAAAGAACTAATTTTGTCTAACATACTAAACAACTGATTATATTTTGATATTGTTTCATTATCATCAAATTTTATGACCAGATTTAAAGTTAATTTCATTATTTGCTTCGAGAATTCGTTTTAAGTTCTTGGCAGTCCCAATACTTCCAGTAATAATATCCACTTCTTCAGGAAATGTTTCCTTTATACTTTTTCAAAATTTGAATTCCAATAAACTACAGTTTCAATCTAATATTGCAACAGAGATTGTTGTATCTACATTTTTAACCGTTTTAACCTTGTGGATGAAACAAGACAATCCTTGGACGATTGAAGAATGCGATCAACTGTTTCAGAAATTGGTCTTCTCTGGTATTTCCTCATCAAGATGAAATCGATCTGGCTCCCGTGGGGACAGTGGCAATTCTCGTTGTCTAACTCTAACAGTTTCACAAGCTTTCCCTAACACTTTTAGTTATTCTATTGATATGGCCTTAGGATCTCGCAATTTTACCTTTTGGAGCTTTTTATAGGGGTAATGGTTGTTCCTGGAAAGTAAAAATCAATAATTTCCTGGTAAGTCTTTCCCTTTTCACTCATGACACTTGCCCCCCACTGACTCATACCGACACCATGTCCGTATCCTCTACCCTTCATCGTGTAACGTCCATCAGTTTGTTTTAATGAATCTATTAGATAACTTTTAAAACGATCTCCGCCGAGCATTGGGCGAATTTTATTCAATTCGACATCTTTTAATTCCACTTGTTCAAGTAGGACCGTTCCGTCAATGAGACGGTGTAAAAATTCAATCGTAATCGAGCCATTAGTTGATCTATCTGATTCAAGTTGAACCGGAGTTAAAGTAAAGACAGGAATCGAGACGATTTTTAGATCGCCCATATACCCTTTTTGGTAGAGCCACTTTTTAATAGAGGACGCGATCTCCTGATCCTTTTCCTGAATATGGTCCCAACCATCTGGGTGTTCCCAGTTTATCTTATCTAGTGATAGTTGATTACAATGAAAAGAAAAATCCCATGGTACTACAGGATCATAGGGATCTTCTTTAATCGGGAAGTACGACATCGCTTTTCCTCCCCATACGTTGGCATTGCTCTCCGTCTTTCCACCGTTACTCGCTGAATAAAAGGCATCAATAAGGTGATTGTTATAGGTAATAACTTCCCCCTTTGTTTCCTCTACCGCTTTAGTTGTATTTTTGTTCCATGAGAAGCCGCCATAAACTTGAAAACCTATGGTATCATCCATTCCTTTGTGTATATTAGAAACAGCATAGGTTCTGGCTGCTAATGCTTGGGCCTTTAGGGCTTCCAAATCCCAAGTCGGAAAGACCTCAAATGGAACAACACCTTTTAGATAATCTTCTAATGGTAACTGGTTTGTTGGTCGGATGAATTTACCCTTTTCTATATCAAACGTCACGGCACCTAAGTAGGGTCGACCATCAATATAAATACGATGCTGCTTATCATATTTCTCAGGAATGAGAATAAAAGGACCTTTTATTTTTTGTTTCGTTTGGGATCCTTTTAAAAGGAACGCTCCTTCTTCTATAGTTAGCTGATACGGTTTATTCTTCTTTAGTGTTACTGTAGGATCGAGATTAAAATAATCTCCATCTAGCTTTATCGTAAGGTTTTGTGTATCTCCTATATGATTAACTAATCGAACTGAAATCATTTCTTCTGCTTTTACTTCGTATGAAATAAGAAATAAGTATAATGGAATCAAAATAATCAAAAGTTTCCTCAAAGTACAATCCCCCATAAACTTAAACTAAAGAAGAACGGCCCCATAAAGGAGCCATTTTAATTGATTAAGGTCCACTATTAATTGCGACAGTTATTGTTGACGTATAAGTTCCTGTTTTGACGTCCTTTGGTAGTAGTTTTAACGTCAATGCATTCGGGCTAATAGAAGCTGTGTATGAACCCATCCCTTGACCGGCTTGTGCACTTAAGATGGTTGTACCTGTAGCCGTATCAATTGTCCCACTTCTCTTTGTTATATCAGCAGCAGATGAAGAGCCTGTATCGAGTTCTGTTAAACCCGGTGCAGCAACAGTTAAAGAACCCAAAGGTAAAGTATTGGTCGTAGTGGCATCTTTAAATTGTGTAGCAGTCATCACTACATTCCATCCAGCACCTGAACCTGTTGGATCAGACACACTAAAATCATTTATGGTAGTAAAAGTACTTTGTGTTTTACCATTTAAAACTACTGCGGTAAAGTTACCAACGGTGATCTGATCTACTCCAAGTTGTCCTCCGGTTATTCCTACAGAGGAATCGGCAGCACTTGCTTGGTTTCCTCCTGGAACAACCAATACAGATCCTAACATGGTTGCAACCAATATCCCACCGACCATTACTTTAATTTGTTTAAACTTAACCTTTGGTAAATGTTTTTTCACATAAGTAAGAGCTGCCTTTTGAACGTCTAATTTCTCTGTCTTATATCCAAGCTCTGTCGAAAACTCCTCTAAATTATTTAGAGATGTATCTAAATGCAATATGATTTCTACATATCCATTGTTTTCCTCGTTAATCTCATGTCCTTTAAATTGGACCATTTTAACACTCCTTTCCTAATAAATCTTTTCTATTTTATATCTACTCTTTACTTTTAATACGCTTTGGAAATACTACATATTGAGAAATGGAGGTAATAAAATGTGAAAAAACTAATTTCAGGTTTCCTACTGCTATTATTTATCGGTACATCTGTACATATGGTTTTTGCAGAGGAAGATCAGAATGGACCACCTATTGCAGTAGAACCGATATATCCAAACAACCAAGTAGAAGGAATAAAAGGGTACTTTAGGTTAAAAGTCCAACCTAAACAAAAACAGACCATACATGTACGATTGAGGAACAATAAAAGTCAGCAACAGAAAGTTATCATAAAAGCTGCAAATGGTTATACGAACCCTGTAGGTGGGATGCTGTATAGTGAAGAAATGGATTCAAGTAACTCCGTTTTACTGGAAGGAAACATACAACTAGCTCCCAACCTTGATGTTGAATCAGAAGTCATCTTAGGGCCAAGCGAAACGAGAGAAATCCCTATTACCCTAACTGTTCCAAGTATCGAGAAAGGTACACTACTAGGTGCCGTCCGGTTTATAACAGAAGGGAAACCTCAGGAAGAAACGGTTGAAGCTGAGGAAGGTGAAGCGAACTTCGTCTTAAAAACAGAAACCGTATATGCCATCGCTATTCAGTTGGATCTTCCCGGAAAAGTGGACCCCAACTTCTCTATAGGTGAAGCTGGTTTTATGCTTGAGGGTCCGAGTGTTTACAGCGAATTTTTAAATCAGACCCAAATGATTCAAGAAGGTATTTCTGGTGAGTACCAAGTAGAGGATAGCGATGGGAATCAATTATTTGAGGGTAAAATTGAGGAGTTTAAAATGGCCCCTCAAACCAAAATTCGTTACCCTATTCCCTGGAATTACGAATCACTAGAACCTGGAGAATATAAGCTTTATGTGAAAATGAATGTAAATAATAATGAAATTTCTTCACAACAAAATTTCCGTGTCGGAAATGAAGAAATCAATGAATATGTTGAAAGAACACAGCCTGTGGTTCCAAGCGCTCAAGCAACAGGAATACCATCATGGGTTTGGATTATAGGGGGCCTGTGTCTTGCAGCGATCATGTTTTGGTTGGGCAAAAGAAAAAGCACTAGAAAATAAGACCCTAGTACTTAAGGTGGTTAACGGCAGCAGACATGCTGTCGTTTTTATTTGTATGTTACTA
>JAPSLU010000267.1 GCA_031180405.1 Bacillus sp. (in: firmicutes)
CAATTTCATGACTATGTTCACTGGTATAACTATATTAGAATCCATGGAACCCTAGATTATTTAAGTCCAATTGAGTTCAAACTTAAACACCTTAAAAAAGTTGTCTAGTTTAGTGTTGACGATCCAGAAAAGTGTAAATATAAATTAAAGTTTTTAAACGGTAGCTGTGGGTTATTTATTAGTTTAATGGTGATTTTTTAAGTAACTCTCCAAGATTTGATAACTGTACTTCTGTAGTTTCCCTTTCCCAATTATGATTAGATAGCGATTTAGCTACCTTTCTAAATTTATCAAATCTTTCTGGATCACCTAACCCAAAAAAGGCTTCTTCTAAAGTTGCAACAATCCAATACTTGTCACTTCTGTCTTCATAATTTTTAAGCCTGTAAAGACTTTCACATATTTCCACAACTTTTTGTCTAATTCTGTTAGCAATTATATAATCTGCTACGGCATCATTTTTATTTTTCGCAATACTCCCTCTAACATTGTATAGGTATGCCAAATTTATCCCATTATAATAATCGTTTTTTATGTAAAAGCCCCGTTCATAATATGAGATAGATTTATTTAATAAGGTAATCTCCCTTAACTCCTCCCAAAGACGTTTATAAATTGCCCCAACTATACCAAGGGTTTCGGGGTCAGTTGTATTATCAATATCTAGAGGTTCCAAAATACGTAACGCCTCGTATAAAGAATCAACATGATTTGGTTGTTTACTTTTATAAGTTGATAAAGCTAGTTTTTGTAATATAAAATCATTATTTGGGTCAATAGTATTTGCTAATTGTAAAAGAGTTTTGGCAGTTGGAAATTCATCTTTTTCTAATGCGTTAATAGCATTTTCAATTATACTGCCAAGGGTTTCTTTTTGATGATTTTCATCAGAAATTGAGTTTTCATCTTTATTCTCAAGTATAGGAGGGCGCAAATTCTGTATATACGTGTAAACCGGGCTATCTATATTATCACTTTTTAGAATTGTTTTTATGGTGTCAATAAGTTTTCTTCTAAATCTAAGTACTTCATCAAATCCTATATCTGTGCCTAAGTGTTCATATTGATGTATAACTGTATGATTTATATCAAATGGTGGCTTGAGTTTATTTTCCGCTATTGCAATTGTTGTTCTTGGCCGTAATGCATGTCTTACCCCAAGCTCATAAAATGCATTTGAGTTATTTGTAGATAAATCTGCTATTACCACATCAGCATTTATTAAATGGTTATACATTGGAACATCAATAGTTCCAGAATGCTTTACTTCGTCTGCTCTAATACATTCTAATCCTACTTCTTCTGCAGCCGGTTTAATTATATTTTTATATGTTTTATCCAGGTTAAGATCTCTACCTGTTGCTAAATCAGTTTTTATGCCATAACCCATAATTACGAAACAAATACCTTTTTTACTCATTATTTGGAGACCCCCAATATATTATCAAGATAAAAAAATGCTCCAAAAAGGAGCACTTTATAACTATCTAGTTGCCAAGTCCTGTAGTCTTTCTTCACTCCAAGCATAAACATGGATACCGTTTTCAGATAAACATTTTGGTATTTTACCATTAGTGTCTTTTAGTCTAATTGCATATACAGGTTTTCCAGCATTTAAAGTCGTTTGAACTTCATGAGGGACCCAATAACTTGTATGGGTTTTTTCACCAACAAATACTATAGTCCTAGATGTTCCATTAATCGACTTAGAAATTGCTTGTTTAATTACAGCCTCATTTTCTGTATCCCATCGCTTTAAAAGATCTTTAACTTTAAAATTCAAACCGCTGTATTTGGGATTAACTGCTCTTCCCTTTATAGTTAAAACTACTCCCCTATCTTCCTCTTTAAAACTAAAAAAGACTACATTAGGCATTTCAACTCTCCCTTTTCAATTTGAAATTTCCCTACTATTTAGTCTAATTTTACTATACCGTTTTTGTAAAAGAAAGGTATAAATTGAAAAAAATACAATAATTTATAATTTAACTAAACATCTCTTACTATACAAAATTAGTATTTTATACTTTCGTAAGTTATTTTTAATTCTTCAAGTTCCCAACTATTTAATAGTTGCTTTTTTGCTAACTTCTTTTTGATATAGCTTGATTAAATGCTTCATCCGTTCCTCGTCTGAATTAAATGCCTCTTTTCTATATAACAATTCAATTGCTTTGTCTAATTTCTCATGTAATAGCAATAAATCAGTAGGCATAATTCTACCGTATAAATCACGAAGACTATTTCCATCATTGAAATGTTTTTCTCTTGTATCTAATATTTGTTTAGAAATATTTTCAATCTTTTCTATATCTTTACTCTTAACATGGGGGATTGGAAAAGTATTGTAACAAAGAGTATTAGAATACCTAAAGTCTGACTTAAGTTTTCCTGCAACAAGATTAATCCATACAGTGTGCATTTTTGATTCTAGAAAGCCAAACAATAACAAAGAAGCATTAGTTACTTGATAAGCAGCATCACTAACAATTACACTTGAATCAAAATAACCCATTGGAACATACTCTCTTGCACCTGAACTCGTTCTAGGAACAATCAGTACATCTTGTTTCCAATACCTATCACGCTTAAATAAAAGAGGTGTTTTGCTTAATTTTCTATCTTCTTGAGCAACAGTCAGTCTAAACTCCTTAACGTTTTCTACACGTTTTTGTATATCAGGCATTTTCATTAGTAATTTAAAAGGAATATCTTTAGTGTAAATAATAAACCTCTTATACCTATTAGGTTCAAGCAATTCCTGACTACCAAAATAAGGGTGAATATAGTTTACCAGTTCAGGATACTTTTTAATAATTTCATTTTTTTCATCTTCAGATAATATATATTGTTGATTATCTAAAGGAAGACTTCCCAAAGTCATTGATGGATAGCCCGATATTTGTGTTCTAGTATTAGGGTCTATTAATAAAAATGGTTCATCAATCAGATATTCATTAATAGAATTTACAACATTCATAATAGGAGCAGCTTTCACGTTTGGATAGGTAAATAAATGTTTTTCTTTTTGTTTGTGCATTGAGAAACCAATTATAACAACCATAACATTTGCTTCATTATCCCAAGCAAAAGTCTGGTGCGCAAAATTTATATTAATATTTAAAGCCCTCAACTCTCTCCACAACAGTGTTGCTTGAATTCCTTGGGAGATAGAATTCGTAGAAACTAATGCAGATTTTATATTTGGATTTTCATTCATTAATCTAGCAGACTTAATAAACCAACCGGCAACAAAGTCTAAATTTAAAATCCCTTTCATTTTAGGAGCTACTTTATTTAATGTTTGTTTGTTTTCTTTAGACATTTTTTTGGCCCCTAAAAATGGAGGGTTTCCTAAAATATAATCCAATTCATTCGTTGGAATAATTTCTTGCCAATCTACTTTTAAAGCATCAGCATTTACTACGTTTGCCCCCGCATGCAATGGTAAACGTAAGAATAAACGTCCGAATAATTCGCTTGCCTCAACGTTCATCAAATGATCCATAAGCCATAGTCCAACTTTAGCAATAGAAACAGCGTAAGGAACAATCTCAATTCCGTAGAACTGAGCTACCTCTACCTTAATCAATTCATCTATATCAATTACCATTTGTCCCTGAAAAATCTCATCAATAACCTCATGCTCTAATCTTCTTAGTTCACGATATGCAACAATAAGAAAGTTCCCTGATCCACAAGCTGGATCGAGAAATTTCAAGTTTGATAGTTTATTGTGAAACTCTTTTAATCTGCTCTCTCGACCATGCTTTAAATTACAAATATGCTCAAATTCCTTTTTTAAATCTTCTAGGAATAAACTATTAATAACCTTCATGATGTTTATTTCAGACGTATAATGAGCACCTAAGTTATGTCTACGAGTATCATCCATAGCTGCTTCAAACATAGAACCAAATATTACTGGAGAAATTCGACTCCAATCCAGTTTTGAAGTTTCAATCAAGTGCGTTCGAATTTCTTTCGTTAACGGCAATCCTGTAAGTTGAGGATGTTCAAATAAACCACCATTTATATAAGGAAACTTTTTTAATACATCAGATTGAAAACGTTCATTTTCTGGTGTGTTTAATACCTGGAATAGAACAGCTAGTCGATCAACAAGATCGCTCCCATCTTCTCTCGTTTCATTAATTAAATAATTTGTAAACTGATTTTGTTGGAAAATACCGCTGTCATCTGCAAACAAACAGAATATAATGCGAGTCATAAGTAGATCCGCATAGTTACGTGGATACTTGGATTCTAGTAATTTCATGTGAAGGGTTTCCATCATCTTAGCAGCTTGCTCATTTACTGGATTTTTTGGAATCTCTACATTTATTTGTTTTCCGACTAGAAAACCAAATAAATCAATATATTTCGGTAAGTCTTTCACCATAAAATCCCATGTATCATTGTTAGCAAGGTCATATAAACGGATACGATCAAAGTTAGAAATCATTACATATCTTGGTAAGTCTTCATTAGATAGATTCATGACATAACGATAGGCTTGTGACTTTGCTTTATCTAAGTCTTTGCCCCTAGACTTCATTTCTATTAGTAAGGTTCCGTTTAGCAAGTGGTCAACAAACTTAATGTTTCCATCTATATTTACACGCCATTCGAAACCTATCTTAATCTTTTGGTATGGCACTCCAAATGCTTCTAAAAAATCTCTTACCCACATTTGGGCTTGTTGTTTTTCATCACTATCATTTTCATGTTCTTTAACGAATGCCAATGCTTTATTTAGTAATTCACTTCTACTCTCTTCAATCATTAAATTTCCCCCAGATAGTTCATTAATCAATCTAAACTTTTTTGTTATTAATTATTTATAATTTACTTAGTAAAATATGCTTATAAATATTGTACATATATTTTATCATTTTAAAATAGCCGTGTATTCATTTTTATAATGAACAGCAGTAAGGATACTTATTATATCAACACATATACAAGCCTAGCTAAGACTAAATTCTTATTAGGGCTTATTATTTACTTGGTTTCTCTGTTTTAATTTTTACTATTTTACGATACTTTCGAAATTTAACGTAGAATACTTTTATTAAATATTAAACTTTTGAATTTCATTCTACCAATCCCTTTCTCTAAATCTCTCATTACGTAACAAGTATTCATATTCACGAACAACTTTAAATAAATTTTCCTTTCTTTTCTTCTTTGTACTTTTGCATGAGGATTTTGTAATAGTCGTTAGCTTCAACACCAATATTGTCCTGGACTCGAAGTAAGTATATAAGGGGATTAGCAGGTAATCTGTTTAGAATTTCAAGAAACTTTTCTTTATGTGGTATTTCTAAATCTTCGACTATCTGTTTCCATATCATAGAAAGTCACTCCATTCGTCCTTACCTTCTTCAGAAGCTTTCTTCTTCAATCGGGATGCAAAGTCTAACCCAAGTAAAATATAAGCTTCTCTCACTCGTGATTGTGCTTTGTTCATCAATATCTTTTGTTGTATTTTTTATTGTTCTATTAAAAGCACCTTTAGAAATCTATTCTTTGAATCGTTTAGAAACACCAAGCACTTCACTTAATTGCTCAGTTTTATTTACATATCCTGAGACTTTTAATACCTCATCTGAATTAGTTTCTAAATTTTCTTTAGCAATTCGTAGTTCCATTTTCATTTAATTACACCCTTTCCAAGTTCTTCGAAATATTGTGATGCTAATTTTGAAACAGGTCTATGTACTAATTTGGAACAACCCTAGTTTCAAACCCTAATTAATATTTCTTGTACTAAAATAGAACATATATAAAATGAGAATTATCGTGTTATTCAATATCTGCAATATAGTTGAACAAGAATAGTACTACTAAAGAAGTGATATATTACAGTTGGATGAAAGGTAAGGAGTGGAATTTTAAGTTGTTAAGGGGTTTTTCACATTGATATTAGTTCGCGGGTACTACAAAAACTGAAGAAGAAAGTATATTTAACTAACGAGTGATGATGTGTACCCCCACAGTGGACTTTCACCACCTAGATAGTTGCCATGCCTGGCACACCAAAAAAAAGACTTCAACATCGCTGTTGAAGCCTGGACTTTATTGCGTTTATGAAACCAGTGGTCGGGGTCGAACCGACACTCCCGAAGGAACACGATTTTGAGTCGTGCGTGTCTGCCAATTCCGCACCACTAGCAAGATATATATGTTCAAACAGTTGGTATCAATT
>JAPSLU010000268.1 GCA_031180405.1 Bacillus sp. (in: firmicutes)
AAAATGCCAGATAAAAACATTGTACAAATCACGAGTTTTACGAGCAATTTTGACATCTTTTAGTAATCTACCTCCTTTTTCGACATAACAATACTATTATAATATGAAACTATTATTAGTAAAGAGTTGAAATAATAGGAATCGAAGGTAAAAAAACGGGTAATTTTAAAAAAGACATGAACATTTCCTCTTAAATAGGAAATGTCCATGTCTATTTTTTACCAATCCGCTGAAAAGCGAATGGTTTTGAGTTCAGTACTAGCCGATGTTCTATACTTCACAACGTAATCATTACCATCCCTTATGAGATCGTAATACGTAATGGTATCATCTATTGTTTTCCCTGCATGCAAGATTGTCATGTATCTAACGTTACTACCTGACTGTTTGTACATTAGCTCAGGTCGACTTACCCAAGTATAATCTTGATAAGCAACATGACTTGTTCCAACTGTCTCCGTAATTTCATTTGGAGAATATAGTTGGATAGCTGTAAGTGTACGACCAGATGGATGTGTTGCCACAGTTTCTCTAACATCTTGTTTCGTAACACTAAAATCCGGTGCAAGATGGAATCGTTGTATATAATTTTTGGTTGTAGAAGACTGTAAATAATCTACCACAATAAATGTTTGCTCTTGGTCATAGTAAACACTTCTTTTATGTTTTACACCTGGTGTTAAACTGTGTGAGCCTATGGCCTCCATGATTCCATCAGAGCGGATACCAACTTGATTAATTTGACTTTTTTCTAAGTTAGACTTATCTAATGAGAACTCAGTTCCTTCAACCTGAACTACGTTATGAGCTTCTGTACTCATCGCAGTAGACCTCTGAGGCGTAGCTAAATAGGCATAGCGTCCTGTTTCAACAATATAGTCTCCTCCGAATCCATATAGCTCAAAACTTAGATCATCGGGATGTTTATGCGCTGTACTATGGTAGCCAGCAGTCATCCCAAAATATACAGATTGATCAAATGGTTCTTCCTTCCCCCAATGCTGCCTTAAAATAGCAAATTGATTTGATAAGTTTATTGCTCGTTTGGCTGGCTCCACCCCTTGCTTTCCTTCTGTAAATGCATAGGTTAGCTCAGGGTACTCTTCTGGATATGGAACTAGGTTCGTACTCATTTTTGAAGCAGGAGAGTCTCCAAATAAAGGAAGTGTTCGGTCAGGCTTAGTCAAATAAGTCAAAGCATTTGGCATCGCCTTTACACGCTTGACCATTTCCTCCGGAAGATCAAAACCGTTGGCAAGACCCCAATCTACAAAATCTATTAAACTATTGTAAATATACAGTTGATATGATGGCGAATGCTCCATATGGAGGCCTTCTGGTGTTATACCAAAAGTGATTTGTTCCATCAGACGATTAGTCGCAATTTTCTTCCATTCCTTTGAAGCTCCCATTTCCGGATAAGTTTCTGATATCGCAAGAAGAGCTAAGTCTTGGAACATACCATGGTTGTTTCGCGGACGATAGAAATTTTCCTGACTTAATAACCATGCATGCTCATAGAATAACGTCATTAAAGAATTTGCAAATGCTGTGTCTGTATTGAGGGATGTCTTTTTATAAACATTCCAGAAATCAATTAAGATAAAGCTACGTAATGCTGTACCATGATCATTGTAGCCCCACTTATAGCTGCGGTAATTTTCAACCGGGAAGTTTCTGTACCAGCTCTCAATAACTGCCTTCGCATACGTTAAATAAACAGGATCTCCGTATTGTTTATATGCTTGTGTTAATTGTTCCACAACCATTAAATAGTTAAGTTGAAATAGAAACGAATTAACATAAGGTAAATTCGTTCTCCAATCAAATGAATCTAAGTCATTTACTGTTAAATGATACGGGTTTGCTAGTAACTCCCACTTCCCCTTAATCGCATTGTCCGCAAATTCCTTTAATTTAATAGAATTATATTCATTATAAATATATGGAATTTCGCCAATTTTTGATTTCGAATAATAATGAGATACCAACCGATCGAAATGTCCACTTTTTAAATTCGTTAAATAAATTGGCTTAGCTATTGATAACTTCGCATCATCAATTGGTATATAATACGTTGTAGACGATGGCTTAATCACATAATAAGAACTTGATATACTCTCCGGAACAAATGCCCGATTTTTCGCTACACCAGACGTTCTAATTAATCTGCTACCGGACTTCGTATAAAGATCTGTTGCTTTACTAGTTGTGATAACAAAAGGATTATACCTAGATGAGTAAGAAGGTACTACCTCTATTTTTTCATCCTCTTGTCTTTCCTCAACATTTGGCTTTGCACTTGCTTTTTTTACAAAGCCAAACCTTCCTGCTACATCAATTTCCCACCAGCTAGTGTATTCTGCTTTAATAGAGAAGGTTTGTCCAGTTTGTATTTCGGCAAATGGAATTAAGCTTCCGGATGTATTATCAAAGGCAAGGGCATCCTCAGTAAATGTAATGGTCTTACCTGATTTACTTGTATCTGTCGACCGGTTTTTAAATGCTGCTTCTGTACCTGGGATTGTCCCATCTTTTGCAACAAAACCATCAATAGATCCAAATGAAATTCGATGCCAGCTTGTGTAATCCTTCGTACGCGGGTATGTTTCACCTTTTAATACATAACCAACAACAACCATTGAATCGTCATAAATCGGAAGCCTGTCCTCCGTTACTAAGAAATAATTTGCTGATGCAGGAAACTCAATCTTAACGTCTGAGCTCCTCACATATCCTATTCTTCCAGCAACTTCAACAGCAAACCAGCTAGTATATTGCTTTAAAATTGTTAACTTTGTACCTGGGTCTAATGTTGCAAATACAATAAGATCTCCCGTTGAATTATCATATACTTCTGTATGAATTTTCGTCGTGATTGATTGCTTTTCATTTTTTAAGCTTGTATTTAGATTTTTAACATTCGTCCCACTATCAGGAATGGTATGATCTTTATGAATATAAGCGACCTGGTCACCTAATGTGATTTGATGCCAGCTGGTGTAATCATAAGTTCTTTCGTAGACTTGTCCATTCACAAGCGTACCTGTTTTCATTAATTGTCCGTTTTTCTTCACATAAACGGTTGTATCATCTGATGTTGGTTTGAAATATTTGTCTGTTTTAAGAAAGTTCTGTCTAACTTCTGATGTTGCATCTGCCGTACGAATAAAGCCAAGTCTACCAGCAATTTCTACAGCATACCAGCTAGTGTACTTCTTTAAAACAGAAATTTTTATACCAGCTTTTATGTTTACGAAAGACTCTAATGTTGGACCACTGTTATCATATACCTCAGTATCTTTTAAAATGGTAATATATTGACCTTCATTTTTAAGTTTATTTAATTGTAAAGATTCCCCTTTTGCGGGAACTGTATAATTCTTATGAACATAAGCAACCTGATCACCAAACGTGATCTGATGCCAGTTTGTATAATCTCTTGTTCTTTTATAAACAGCATCCTTTTGTAAGGAGGCTACTTCTACCAATTCATTATCTTCCTTTATATAAACTGGCACTAAATCAGCCTTTACTTGAAAAAATTGATCGTAAGCTGAAAAGGATTTTGTTACAACTGTTTGTTTCTCCTCTTCAACTTGGATAACCTGTTCCTCAGGATCTGCCTCAATCGCTTTAACTGTTTCTGTTTTCTCCGTTGATTCAGTTTGAGAAACATTCATCTCTTCTTCCTCAATAGTAGGTTCTTCTGAAGAAACTTCTTTCTTAATGTGTACTTTTGTACCTGAAAGAATTGCTACATAATAAGAATCCTGTTCCTCAACAACAATGTCTTTCTGGACCTCCACTAACGCAGCAACCTCGTCTGTTTCAGGGTGATAGACAATTGTCCCTTCCTTCACTTGAATGGTATCTTTCATCTCATTCTCAGTTTCAAGAACACCAACATCCTTATTCTCCATCACTATTTCTACTAAATTTGGATTTATCAGTACCTTTTCTCCAAACCAATCAATCTCTAATTGATCTTCCTTCTTTGTGGCGATAAATTCCATATGTCGATATAACATACCTAATTTTTTTTTGTCTTTATCTAAAACAGGAAGGTCTTCCTTTGGATAAAAAATGAAAGACTCGTCAAATCCCACCTCAGCTTTTACTCCTTTAACTTGGATATAAGGCGATAGCCCTGAAAAGATGAGAATGAAAACGAGTATTGGAATCAAAATTTTTTTCATCTAAGTACCATTTCCCCCTTTTACAACGATACTATTCATTATACATAAATTCAGTTATGAAGATATTCGCTTATAGATATTTACATTATTTGTCTAATTTTGCTGGCATATCAAAGCGATACATATTACCTATCAAATTATTTGTGTTATATAGGATGATTACAACATCATAATCTCGGTCATTTAATAAATCAATCGTAGAGCGTTTCTTATCATATCTTGGATCAAATACAGTTGTTTGTTTAAATAAAGATGCAATGTGCGGGACCAGTGGATTAGCATATGAATCCTTTATAAGCAATGCCTTAATATCATTATCTTTCTCATGATTGACGATATTAAGCTCAGCATAATTATTTGCATATGCATCATGGTATTCCATTTGTTGAAGGTCCTTTTGAAGTCCAGTTGCATAATATTCGTTAAATTCCATTTTTTTCTCTTCTGAAATCACACCATTATAATAATCCATATCAGCTAAGGAAAAATTCTTAGGATGATAATGACATGGCATATCATCTACTGCGTTAACGAGCATATGTAAATTTCGATTCCAGCTCCCGATGATTTCTTTTCCTTTTTCACAAGTAAAGTCATACTCTTCCTCAATATTCAACTCGGACTTTATTGGTTGTGTTTTACTGATCTCCTCAATCATTGTTTTGAAACCAAAAAACGCACCCTTTATGTTCCAATGATGATCAGTTTTAAAATAATAGCTTTTCTTTTCCTCAAAAGAGATCTCTTTATTTAATTTTTCCGAAACATTGACTCCATGTACAACTTGTTCATCTAGGTTATCAAGGAGAAAGTTTGTGTTTTCCTTTCCCTTTCCTCTTGGAACAAACGATGGCAGTAATTCAGCCATCTCGAACACCTTTGCAGGCATCGGAAAAAAGTAGAGCTCCGTATCTCTACTCTGCAGCATCGCTCCTAATTCATTTAAAGAAGCAGCAGATAATTCTAACTCCTTCTTATAAAACGTATTTGAGGGCTGAGGCATAATCCACTGATCGGTTGTAACATGATAGCCATTGACAAAGGTCTTATCCATCTTCATTTCCCATAATGTATATAGTTCCACCCATTTATCACGCTTAAAGAACTGATCCGTAAAATAAGCTTCAAAATCTTTGAAGAAAGCTCCTGTTAAAACAGCTTCCTTTGATAGTTCAGGAAACTGTGTTAATCCGCGATTTTCCAATTTAGAAATGTCACGGTCCGGAGCCATAACGGAAAAAATACTCAGGCCAAAAATAAAAATTAAAAAAACAAATGGTAGTAAAATATATTTAAGTTTCATAAATATCCCCCCTTAAAATCGGAAGTAGATAAACGGGTTATACGTTGAATTCACTAAATACATGGTGACAATAATCATTAAGGCAAGGTAAATACCACTGCTTAACACATCTTTGCCCACTTGAAGGACAGTACTTTTTCCAATGATTTTTTGAATTCTTTCAGTAACCCATGGAAACGCCGGCATACTAAATAAAATTCCAAATAATAAAACGATCCAATTGTCAGATAAATAAAGCATCGTTTCCTGACTTATAAGGGCTTCCCCTCCACCAAACATAATGCTTAAATAATCAAAGGAGTAAGCAAAGTTATCCGCTCTAAAAAACACCCAGCCTATCATGAAAATGAGAATTACATACAGATGCTGAAATGGTCTCCATAGTGATTGAATGAGCTTTTCCAAACCGAATTTTTCAAGGGAGATGATAATTCCGTAATAAAAGCCCCACGCCATAAACGTCCAACTAGCCCCATGCCAAAACCCAGTCACAGTCCAAACTATGAGTAGATTTCGATATATTTTAAACGTACTTACACGATTCCCGCCAAGTGGAATATAGACATAGTCCTTAAACCAAGTACCCAGGGATATATGCCATCTTCTCCAAAACTCAGAAATACTTCTCGAGATATATGGATAGTTAAAGTTTTCTT
>JAPSLU010000016.1 GCA_031180405.1 Bacillus sp. (in: firmicutes)
TGAACAATTAGTAAGAATTGTATTCCTATTAGTTTCTACATACTTAATTATGAATGTATTAAATGGTGGTCTTGTTTTAGCTGTTGGCTATGCAACATTTGCAGCTTTTGTTGGAGCGATAGGTGGACTAATCGTTCTATTTATTTACTGGTTACGACGGAAGCATACGCTCTTAGCTATGAAAGAAAACGAGGCAGAAACGATCCCAATTCCTATTGGGAAAATGTTTAAAGAGGTTTTTCGTTACGCCGGTCCATTCGTTTTTGTTGGCTTGGCCATACCACTTTATAATTATATCGATACAGTTACGTTTAATAGGGCAATGCTGAATGCTGGTAATGACCAATCATACACAATGGATATGTATTCAGTTTTACTTTTATATGTACCAAAGCTTGTAATGATCCCAGTTTCATTAGCCACTGCATTTGGGTTAACATTAATTCCGACTATTACTGAATCATTTACAAGTAACAACAGGGCTTTATTACATAAACAAATTGATCAGACTTTACAGCTGATTATGCTACTTGTCTTGCCTGCTGTAGTTGGTCTTTCAATATTAGCAGGGCCAGCTTACAATGTGTTCTATGCGGGCACTTCAGAGGAAATTGGGAAGTATATCTTAATGTGGTATGCACCTGTAGCTTTGCTTTTCTCCCTTTTTACAGTAAATGCTGCAATCTTGCAAGGAATTAATAAACAAAAGCTAGCGGTAATCAGCCTAGTTATAGGGATTATTGTTAAATTGGTTTTGAATACTCCCTTTATCGTGCTTTATGAAGGGGTAGGATCTATCCTTGCAACAGCTGCAGGCTATCTTGTATCGTTGATTTATGGATTTGCCATGATTAAGCGTCATTCAGGCTATTCCTTTAGACTATTCATAAAGCGAACAATCTTGATCACAATGTTATGTACATTTATGGGATTAGTTGTTTCTGTTGTTCATTCTATTCTCGGTATATTTATTAATTATGCGGATGGTAGAATGTATGCGGTCATTGTCTCAGGAATTTCTGTAGCAATTGGAGGGGCGGTTTATTTATACTTAACCTATCGCACGCATTTATTAGAAAAATTATTAGGTAATCGTATCAAGCGATTTTTACCGAAAAGGCGATCAGTTGAATAGTAAAAAATATTAGGATCGTTAAAACTAATTAACGTTAAATAAAGAAGACTCGGTATAATCCGAGTTTTTTTGATCAGAAGGTGAAAAGGATGAGAATTGATAAATTATTAGCTAACGTTGGCTTCGGTAGTCGGAAAGAAGTAAAGCAGCTATTGAAAACAGGTGTAGTTAAAGCAGATGGAGAACCAATAAAAGATCCAAAGACACATGTGGATCCTGATAAACAACAGATTACTGTAAATGATGAAATAGTTGAATACAGAGAGTATGTATATTTACTAATGAACAAACCTGCAGGATATTTGTCAGCAACAGAAGATGATTATCAAGAAACAGTGATCGATTTACTAGAGATGGAGGATGCAGTTTATCAACCATTTCCAGTAGGGCGATTGGATAAAGATACAGAAGGATTATTGTTGTTAACAAATGATGGACAGCTTTCACATCAGTTATTGTCTCCCAAAAAACATATTCCGAAAACTTATTACGCAGTGATATTAGGTGAGGTAACAAATGACGATATTGTCGCTTTTAAGCAGGGGGTGGAATTGGATGATGGCTATGTAACAAAGCCTGCGAAGCTTGAAATATTAAAGGCAGGAAATCAATCAACAATTCATGTAACGATCACAGAAGGTAAGTTTCATCAAGTAAAAAGAATGTTCGAGTCAGTAGGGAAGAAAGTCACCTACCTGAAAAGAGTCTCAATGGGTCCAATTGTTTTGGATGAAAATGAATTAAAAATTGGTGAGTATCGTGAATTAACAGAGGATGAGGTTGAGGCACTTAGAATGTCACAACCAATCGAATTATAAATAGTAGTGTAAAAAAAGAAGAACCTTTTACAAAAAGGTTCTTCTTTTTTAAGGCTGATTTCGTAAACTTTGTTGCTATAAGTAACTTGGATGAAACAGCACTATATAAGGTCTAGTGGCATCTTTTCTTCTTAGAATTCTACCTTTTATAGGATAGAAAGACTGTTTTAAACAAATTATTAGGTCAAATAGCAACAATCTATCAGAAAAGAGCCTTTTTTAAAAGACAAGAGAGTTTTAAAATTTATACTTAGTTTTGTTGTCCAGCTCTAGGCTCCTTGAGCTTTCTTATGTATATTGATCAGAATTTCACACTCAAACTTACGAAGACATCTTAACCTTTTTCTTTGTAGTGGCCCATTTACCTCTTGTTGGGCTGTGAACCAAATCGTTATATGCTAACACATTTAAATCGCGCTGTATCGTTCTCGGTGTAATACCAAATTCGTCAACGAGTTGCTGCGTGGTCACAGTTCCCCGCTCATTTATAAACATGTAGACTGATTTAATTCTGGTTAGCATTCGGTTTGTTGAAGGTTTCAAAAAACCACTCCTTATCGTTTGATCGCACTGGCTATGCCTACTACAACCTTTCGATGACTGCAACTTCAGATGTCACTTCATACATATTTAGTTTTTGCGGTAAAACGTTACAACAATATTTTACTCGATTTCGACAGAAATAATCCATATAAAAGTTTTAATTTACACAATATTTACATTTTATATGAGAAGTAGTCAATGCAAGCGCGTACTTAACACACTAAATCTATATGACTATTGTTCTGAATAGTATGACAAGAATTCGAAAAATTTTCAAGTATTTCGAATCTTTTTTATATTATATCCGTATAAAAACCTGAGGAGGATTGGAAATGAGTATTTTAGCAGTTAAAATTGACCTAGCAGGTTATAACGAAAACCAACCAGTTATAAAAGATATAGAGTTTCAGATAGAGAAGGGTGAAATGATCGGTCTCATTGGTCCAAATGGAGCCGGTAAAAGTACAACAATCAAAACACTACTAGGTGTCATGAAGTATGTCAAAGGATTGATAAAAAGACAGGAACAAAGCAGATATGGATATATCCCAGAAAAGCCTGTTTTTTATGATCACCTCACATTGTGGTAGCATTTAGATCTTATTGCATCAATAAATGGAATAAACGATACTGAACTAAATGAACGAGCTAGTACATATTTGAAAGTATTTAAAATGGAAAAAGTGAAGCATGAAATGCCATCTACCTTTTCAAAAGGGATGCAGCAGAAAGTGATGATTATCCAGGCGCTTCTGTTAAAACCAGATTATTATATTGTAGACGAGCCTTTTATTGGACTTGATCCTACTGCCATTAAGATGTTTTAACGATTATGGAGGAGGAAAGAAATCGAGGAGCAGGTGTGTTAATGTGTACACATGTACTTGATACAGCTGAAAAAATTTGTGATCGTTTTTTACTCATGACTGAGGGACAAATGGTTGCACAAGGGACGTTAGAGGAAATCAGGCATATAACAGGGTTAAAGGGTGCCTCTTTGCTTGACTGTTTTCACCAAATAGAGGAAGGTAAATAAATATGAGTGGTATGAAGATTTGGTGGTTACGAGTAAAGCAGAATTGGATCTATCAAACCAAAATTTTTCGTTTGGTTTTTGATTGGACGGTAATTGTTTATCTACTAATCCCAGCCATCGTTTTTACTGGTATTGCCTATAAATCTTGGTTAGGTACAATGCCGGGTTTGCTTGATCCTATACCATATGAACTTTTCTTTCTAGTTTGTTTTTTCTTTTGCTGGCAGGGAGGAATCCGTACTTTTATGGAGGAAGCGGATCAGCTTACACTTCTGCAATTCCCGAAAGTTATGTATACTATAAGATTCATAGGCGTAGTTTACTCATGGAGCCTAATTTTGCTTAAATGGCTGTTTATTGTTATTTGGCTATATCCATTACTCAATCATTTTCCACAGTTAGAGGCTGGTAGATTTTTAGCTATGATCTTTTTCTTTTAAGTATGAATATATTGCTCACAACTTAAAAGCAAGAAGTGAATCGTTATGGTTGGTTAAAAAGACTTTATGTTCATACTAGTGTTTTTAGCTTAACATCCATCTTGGTATTTGTGGTTCTGTTTAGATCAATAAATGTATTGTGCATCATTATATCGATTCTTTTTATCCTTTTTGCCATATGGCAAGTCAAAGTCTATCAATCTCAGATTGCTACATTCTTTGAAGATGTGGAAAAGGAACAAAGAATTAAAGTGAAATATATCATGTTTCTTTTTGCAGCTAACCCAGAGATAGCTATGCCTAGAGTAAAGAAACAAAAGAAGCGTTCTTGGTTGTTGTGAAGAGATTCGACAAGAATCTTTCAAGACAGATCTCCTGCAAACGGAGTAACAGAACTATTTATTAAAGCATTCTTTCGAAATAAGTCAAACATAGTTAGTTATTTACAACTTATTTCTATTACAGCAGTTATTATTATTGCAACACCAATCTGGATAAAATGGATTGTGTTTATCGCTTTTTTCTTTTTCTTTACGGAATGGATTAGCCTCGTATTTAGAGAATTAGTGAAACAAAATCAATATTTGTCTACTGATTACGGTGAAAAGACTTATATGTTTACAGCTAAGAAAAAATGTCAAAATCTTTTTGTTTATCCCGCTGTTGTTATGGTATTAGTTGTGACTTGTATGTCTACTCTTATCTCATTGGTCATTTAAAAGGGATGCTATTTTTAGTATTTCTCGTCAAGTTATGCTAGGCTTTTACTATCGACAAACAGTTTACATGTAACATAATAAATACATGATAATCGTTTAAAACATATGTATACAAAGTAGTAATGGAACAATCGGAGGGAACTTGAATTGATTAATTTAAAAAGTAAACGAGAAATCGAACTTATGCATAAGTCAGGCCAGCTTTTAGCAAGTTGTCATAAAGAAATTGCTAAAATCATTAAGCCTGGAATAACAACATTGGAAATCGATGCTTTTGTTGAAAGCTATTTAAAAAAGCACGGAGCTACTCCAGAGCAAAAAGGCTATAAAGGATATGAATATGCAACATGTGCATCCATAAATGATGAAATTTGTCATGGCTTTCCAAGAAATACCCCACTGGAAAATGGTGATATTGTCACAATCGATATGGTCGTAAATCTTAATGGGGCACTTGCAGACTCAGCATGGTCATATGCGGTTGGTGAAGTATCAACTGAGGCAACAAGATTATTACAAGTAACAGAAGAAGCGCTACAAAGATCCATTGATCAAGCAGTAATAGGGAATCGCCTTGGAGACATAGGATATGCCATTCAGTCATATGTTGAGGGTGAAGGATTTTCGGTTGTTAGAGATTTTACTGGCCATGGAATTGGTAGGACCATTCATGAGTCACCAACGATACTCCATTATGGTGAGCCAAACAAAGGCCAGCGTTTAAAAGAAGGGATGGTCATTACAATTGAACCCATGGTTAATGTAGGAGCCTGGGAGTCAAAAATGGATAGCAATGGATGGACTGCAAGAACAATAGACGGTAAATTATCTGCTCAATATGAGCATACAATTGCTATTACAAAAGAAGGTCCACTTATATTAACAAAGCAGTAACTTTAAAAGGGGCAGTTCATATGAACTGCCCCTTTGTTTTTGTTTTAGCTTAGAAGTTATAAAATTCTTGAACTGGGGATAAGCGCTTTGGCATCTAGCTCCAGCAGTCCTAGCTCCTTCAGGGCTAGTCACAAATGAATTGAAGACAAAGAACGTCTTTTATTCATTTGTGATTATGCTTGTCGGGGCTGACCAAGGCGCTTGCGCTTTTCTTATTAGTGACCACCAATAAAAGCAAGTTGGATAAAGAATAAAATCGCAAATATATAGACAAAAAGATGGACTTCTTTCCATTTTCCTTTTGCAATTTTCATTAAAGGATATGAAATAAATCCAAGTGCAATACCTGTCGCGATACTTGATGTAAGTGGCATACTCAAAACAACAAGGAAAGCAGGAAATGCTTCATCAAGCTCTTTCCAATTGATTTCAGCAATAGCACCCATCATTAAACTACCGACAATAATTAATGCAGGGGCGGTGATTGCTGAAATACCAGAAACAGCTCCAATTAACGGACTAAAAAAAAGTGTGAGTCCAAATAAGACGGATACTGTTAAGGTTGTTAGTCCAGTTCGCCCACCAGCGGCAACTCCTGAAGATGATTCAATATAGGCGCTTGTTGGACTTGTTCCAAACATAGCTCCAACTGTAGTAGCTGCTGAGTCTGCTAGTAAAGCTGTTCGAGCTCTTGGGAGTTCATTACCTCTCATTAATCCAGCCTGCTGAGCTACTCCAATCATTGTACCTGTTGTGTCAAAAATCGTAACGAGTAAGAATGAAAAAACAACAGCAAATAAACCGTGTGAAATAACATCTGTTAGTGCTGCAAAAGGATTTGTGACGATAAGTCCTTCAGGCAAACTAGGGAGTGAAACAAAACCCTGATCAAATGATAATTGTCCAGTGAAGAAAGCAATGAGTGCTGTAATGACCATTCCTATAAACAATGCACCATGAACATTTAAACTCATTAAAACTAAAGTAACCGCAAGTCCGATCAATGCTAAAACAACTGATGGGGAATGTAGGTCACCTAATGCAACCAAATTATTTGGATCCGATGTAATGATACCAGTTAAACGTAATCCAATGAAGGCAATGAAAAGGCCAATACCTGCTGTAATTCCGTGTTTTAAATTACTTGGAATAGCTTCGATTAGCTTTTTACGAAATGGTGTAAGCGATAGGATAACAAAGATAATACCTGCAATAAAGACGGCGGAAAATGCTGTACTATATGAGATGTTGTCATTAGCTCCTACAACGGAATATGCAAAGTATGCGTTTAATCCCATACCTGGAGCGATGGCTATTGGATAGTTTGCAGATAACGCCATCCAAAGAGTCCCGATTACCGTAGCAATAATGGTTGCTGTAAATACCTGATCAAAAGGGACACCAGCGTCTGCCAAGATAATTGGATTGACAACAACGATATAAACCATTGTTAAAAAAGTGGTAATACCTGCAATAACCTCAGTTCGTGCGTTCGTTTTGTTTTCTGATAACTTAAACATATGTACCTCCGGTTTTTACGAACATTTTTCAAAACATCTACTATATTATTCGTTCTTTATCTATATTGCAATAGTTTTCTCTTCTTTTTGCTTTTCTATGATAATTAAGAAAAAATAGATAGAAACTAGAAATAGTTATGCGAAAGTTCTCTTCAATGATCGTGCATGTTAGTATGGTAATAGAATGATGAAAGTATGTTGTAGGAGGTTCAAATATGGATTGGAAAAATGAAGTCGAAAAAAGAAAAGAAGATATCATAAAAGATACACAAGCATTTTTGAAAATAAAAAGTGTACTAGATGAGGAATCACAAACACACAATGCACCCTTTGGAGTAGGAATTAATGAAGCCTTTTTACATTTGCTTGAGCTCGGTGAGACTGCTGGATTTACGGTTAAGAATGTGGATGGGTATGGAGGTCACATTGAATTACCGGGTACCGGTGATGAGATAGTAGGAATATTATGCCATGTTGACGTTGTACCTGAAGGTGATGGATGGACAAGTGATCCTTACAAAGCCGAGATTCGTGATGGTAAAATCTTTGCGCGTGGAGCTATGGATGATAAAGGGCCAACAATAGCTGCTTTCTACGCAATGAAAATCGTAAAAGATCTTAAATTGCCATTGGAAAAAAATGTTCGAATGATCATTGGGACAGATGAGGAGAGCGAATGGCGATGTGTAGATCATTATTTTAAGCATGAAAAAATGCCTGAACTAGGCTTTGCACCTGATGCTGATTTTCCGATTATCCACGCTGAAAAGGGAATTATTGATTTAACAATCAAACAAAAGGTACTATCGGACAAAAATAATCAATCCAGCCTTATTCTATCATCGTTTCAAGCGGGTCGAAGATATAATATGGTCCCTGATTTTGCAGAAGCAACACTAATAGGTGAGAAACAATTATTAGAATTGAAAGAAATTTTTGGAGACTTTCTAGAGAAAAACCAAATAAAAGGTCAGTTTGAAATTGAAAATCAAACAGCGAAATTTTCAATTGAGGGTGTTTCTGCACATGCTATGGAGCCAAATAACGGAAAAAACGCAGGAATCATGTTAGCTGGATTTCTACATAAGCTTGAGCTTGACCAAAAAGCTCGTCATTATATAAATACGATTATTGAAAATTTTGAAGGGGACACACGTGGCAATAAGCTAAATATTGCCTTTCGAGATGATATTAGTGGTGAGCTAACTTTAAATCTTGGCATTATCTCTTATCAAGAAGATCAACCTGGTCAGTTAGGCATAAATATTCGTTACCCTGTAACAGGAAATTCAGAGCCTATAAAAGAAAGCCTAGCAAATATTAATGGATTTGAATTGCATTCATTTGGCGATTCAAAACCACATCATGTTGAAAAAAATCATCCACTCATTCAAACTCTTCAAAAAGTATATGAACAACAAACTGGGGAAAAGGCTGATTTAATTGCAATAGGTGGAGGCACATATGCAAGATCGTTAGAGAACGGAGTTGCTTTTGGTCCTTTATTCCCTGGTCGACCAGATGTTGCCCATCAGAAGGATGAATATATTCATATTAAAGATCTTTTAAAGGCAACAGCCATTTACGCGCAAGCGATATATGAGTTAGCCAAGTAATAAGCTTATTTGATACCAAAAAAGATGACTTTAGCAATTTCACTTTGTCTACACACTGAGATGACTTTTTTCGAGTCATCTTTTTTCTACTATCAGAAATAATTTATTTACTTAGTTTTGGGGTGTCTAGCTCCAGGCGCCTTGCTCTCTTCTTATTTCAAAGGTGATTATTGGATAAGTGCGCGACAGCCAGCACCCGCAGTCTTACTTTTTGCACAAAAGTAAGATGTCTAGCCCCTCGTGGTCAAAAGCCAATATGGGAATTGAAGGCAAAGAACGCCTTCTATTCCATATCGTCTTATTTCCCGAGACTGACCAAGTTCAAAAGTGTTAGAAATCAAAAACATCACTAGATAAATAGCGTTCTCCTGTATCACAAGTAATACAAACAACTACATCTTCAGGTGTTAGCCGTTTGGCTACTTCAATAGCAGCAAAGCATGCTGCACCTGAAGAAGGACCAACTAATATTCCCTCTTCACGAGCTAGCCTTCTTGTAATTTCATATGCTTGTTCGTCTTTAATTTTAAAGATTTCATCATAAACTTGTTGGTTTAGTATAGGTGGAATAAATCCAGGGCTTGTCCCAACTAACTTATGGTTTCCAGGTTTACCACCAGAGAGGACAGGTGATCCTGCTGGCTCGACTACATGCACAGTTAAGTTTTTATAATGATCCTTTAATGCCTCCCCTGTACCCGTAATCGTTCCACCAGTTCCAGCAGTGGCTACAAAGGCTGAAAGAGGCTTGCCAATCTCATCAAGGGCTTCGATAATTTCCTTTGCAGTCGTATGTCTATGTGCATTAGGATTAGCTGGGTTATTAAATTGCATCGGTATAAATGAGTTTGGTATTTTTTCAGCTAATTGTTCAGCTTTCTTTATCGAGCCAGGCATTCTTTCGGCTCCAGGTGTTAAGATAACCTCTGCGCCATATGCTTTTAATAAATTTATCCGTTCTTTTGTCATCGTATCAGGCATGACAAGTATTGCTCTGTAGCCACGAGCTGCTGCATTCATGGCAATTCCAATTCCTGTATTACCGCTAGTCGGCTCAATAATGGTTGAGTTAGGTTTTAAAAAACCTTGTTTTTCAGCTTCAATAATCATGTTAAAAGCAGCACGGTCTTTAACACTACCACTTGGATTGAAGTATTCCAATTTTAAATAGATCGTTGCACTACCCTTTGGATTCACTTTATTTAATTTTACCAAAGGGGTGTTTCCTATAAGATCTGATATATTATCGACAACCTTCATTGATGTCACATCCTTTTAAAGTACGTATCTGAGTTATGCATAAGGAACTTAATATAAAATTATATCAGTATCTAAATAAATTTAAAAATAATAGGGTATATAAAAGGAATGCGTCCAATTATCTTTTAAAGGGTGACAATGTGGGATAATATAGATTAGTGAGTTTCTTTGTTGGAATAAAATACAACCTGGAGGTAGCTATGAAAACACATCATTTTCTTGCTGTACCGATAGATGAAAAAAATAGAGCAATTATTCATAAATGGATTGTATCTAATAAAGATAAATACCCCTTTAAATCCTGGGTACATCCGGAGGATTATCATATTACACTTGCCTTTTTAGGTAATGTGGGTCCTAGCAGCAAATTAGTAGAATTAGTTAAAAATGTGGGAGAAGTAGTGGAACATATTAAGCAATTTGAGATTTCACTAAAAGGAATTGAAATATTTGGAAAGTTGGAATCGCCGAGGATTTTTTGGGCCGGAGTGGAAAATTCCCCTTCACTTCACCAACTGCAAGAACAAGTTGTAAATGCTTGTGAAAAGGTAGGGTTTCAGCTTGATCGAAAACCATTTCGTCCTCATATTACTATGGCAAGGAAGTGGAAATCCGAGGAATCATTTTTAAAATCTCCTGAACTAGATAATGTTTTTGATGATGAAGCTTCTCCAATACTTGTTAATAAGATACACTTATATCAAACACATCTTGACCGAATTCCAAAGTATGAAGCAGTAAACGTCTTTCCTTTATTTCGTTCATAACATATAGATTGGGGGGGAGATAGTGAAGTATCTTCAATTAATTCTGCAAATAGGTTGTTTGTATGTCATCTTTATAATTGGAGAATCGATTAAGAATATGACTCATATACCGATACCCGGAAGTATTATCGGTATGATGATTTTATTTGTGGGGCTAGCTTTTAATCTTATAAAAAGAGATTGGCTTTCAATAGGAAGTTCGTTCCTCCTGAAAAACCTACCCATTCTCTTTGTTCCTGCCACGGTAGGTGTGATAGATTACCTCGATTTATTTAAAGGGCTTGGACTTATTAGTATAATAATCTCTTTTGTTAGTACAATGGTTGTTTTAATCACATCAGCTATAGTAAGTGACAGAATGTTACAAAGAGGGAAAGATATGAGGAAGAGTGAGGAGTTACATTTATGAATTTATTCATTACATTAGTATTCATTATGCTAACAATTTTCACTTTTAGCTTTATGAAAAAACTCTATAATCGCTTTACATATCCTCTACTTGTTCCAATTTTTACTTCAAGCCTTTTCATTGTCTGTTTTCTATTCCTTTTTAAAGTACCTTATGACACGTATATGAGTGGAGGGAAATGGATTGCTCAACTTTTAGGACCAGCTGTTGTTGCATTAGCAATCCCGTTATTTGATCATCGTGAAGTTCTTAAGAAAAATCTAGGAAGTATCTTGTTAAGTGTATTTGTGGGAGCAATTGTTGGGATCTGTAGTGGATTATTTTTAGGTTTACTGTTCCGATTAAATGAGGAATTAATATTTTCGCTAGCTCCAAAATCGGTTACAACACCAATTGCTATGGATATAAGCGAAATGAGTGGAGGATCGGCTACTCTAGCTGCAGTTTATGTAATGATTGCAGGAATATCAGGGGCAATGTTTGGTCCGTATTTATTAAGTTTTTTTAATATTCAACATCCGATCTCCAAAGGGATTGGTTTTGGAACAGCCTCACACGGTATTGGAACAGCAAGGGCACTGGAAATCGGAAGTGTAGAGGGAGCGATAAGCTCTATTTCAATGACTTTAAGTGCAATAATGACCAGCATCTTTTGCCCACTTATTTTATCTTTTATTTAGGCTATTTCCGTAAACTTTGTTGTTATTAATAACTTGAAGGAAACAGCACTATATAAAGTCTAGTGGCATCTTTTCTTCTTAGAATCGTACCTTTTATACGATAAAAACACTGTTTTTAACATAATATTAGGTAAATAGCAACAATCTTACAGATAAGAGCCCCTATTTAATAGCAAGGCACTTTTCAAAACGATGTTGGTTTATAAGATGTACATAATCAACCCTGAAAAATGGTGGTTGGATTGAGCTTTTTTAGCGGAAATCAAAACACCCGTTCATACTAATCTCAAAAGCAACTAAGTTTGCAGAAACAGCCAATACAAAAATCTAGTCATATATTTAGGAGTTGATAAACATTTGGCGCAAATTATTAAACTTTATGACTACATCTCACGGTATGAAATAGATGTTTATCGGTATCCTAGTCAATTTATACGCTTAAAACGACTGCAGTGGGAAAAAATCACGCAAGCATGGGAAAATAACATGTTTCATACAATGATGAAGGTAAGTGAACAAACAATCACTAAACAAGAAGAAACAAAAAGAAGATTCTTCGATAAAATAATAAATAGATTTTCCAAAGAAGAGGAACAACCAAAGGAAGTTAAACCATTAATTAGTGATTCAGTTCTAGATGATGATGAGTTACAATTTGAATTTACAACAATCCCTAGAACTGAGGAAGATTTAAAGCATTTATTTTTAGATTATATCTTTCGGTTCCAAATTCGCTGGGCTAGTTCAACAATTCGTGAGAAATCTTCTGTTGATAAATCGATCTACAGAGATCAATTATTACCATATTTTGCAAAACGCTTCCCGGATCAGTATCTATTACTTTATCGTCCCGTTTTCAAGCTGAAAAATGCACCTGTAGAACTTGATATTATTCTGATCGGAACAGCAGAGGTATATTGCATTACATTCGTAGAACAACAAAATGATACAGTATTTATTGGATCAAAAGAGAAGTTTTGGACAATGCGTAAGGGCGAGGATCGGAAAAAAATTCTCAATCCATTACTAAGCTTAAATCGAACTAGTACAGTTGTTCAAAAGCTTATCACTTCTAACCAGATCGATCTTACCGTAAAAAAACTAGTCATCAGTAGAAATGGGTATATAGACTATCCTTTTGCCCCATATGACATTACGATTCTTGATAAACGAAAATATGACGAATGGTTTCAACGTCTAAGACAAACCTCAGCTCCTTTAAAACACACTCAATTAAAAGGGGCACAAGTTCTTTTGTCTCATTGCTTAACGAATTCTTACTATCGTAAGGAATGGAATGAGACAACGTAGAGGAAAAGAAATGATTGCTAACACAAAGACGTCTGAAATGTTAAATGGACAAGATAATAAGATTTTGTCCTTTTTATCGTTTCTTAGAAATTTATAAAAATTCTTTGAACTATTCAATTGCGTCTTATGCTTGTCAGGTCTGTTTAAGGAGGTTGTGCTTTTGTTCTTTTTTAAGGCTCTTTTCTGGAAGTTCTAATTATCTAAATGAAAACAGTGTTTATGATATAAGGTACTATTCTATGAAGAAAAGATGCTAATCGACTTGATCAGGGCGGTTTCCTTCAAAAACTTATAGTAACAAAGTTTACGAAAAAAAGCCCATTGATTTGTATGAAATGATTGGACATGAACACATACACAAACAAGGACATAAACTATAATGAAGATGGAGTTTTGAGGGATATTGTAAACGATTTAAGAGAGTTTAGCGTGGTAAAGTGATTTTACTCTAAGCAGGTACTAGGAAATGATAAGCCATTCAGAGCTTATCAACTTGCAGAAAAGGTACGAAGAGAAATTTTATCAATATCCTTGGCCTTTGATTAGTATCAAAGGTGTATAACAAGAAAATATGATCTGTAAATAACTTTATTAAGGCATGTAGGGTTTATGACAAGCTTTATAAAGGTATTATGTAATTATTAACCATTTTCCTAAACAATTAAGGTGGATAATAAACAGGTTCTTCGTTAGGGAAAATGGAAAGTGCTTCACATGCAAAGTCCAATGAGATGTTAGATATTACAATTGTTAAGAATGGAACGAGCTTACAATTGGTTATTTTACTTCTATTTAATCAAATAAATCATAGTGTCAAACAAGATAGTCTGATTCAATTCACATGAGAGAAAGTATCAATCAACACCAGAAATACACAAGAATTTGCAGCTGAAAGAGGATAGTTGGAGAAAGTCCAGTAACAGTGTTGGTGAAAAAGTCTCAAAGTGAATTATTATTATAAATAAAAAAACTCTCATATGGGGGTGCTCATTTTGCTGAATATTAATAGGCAATATGAAGCTTTCTTAGATAAAATGAATGAAATAACAATTCTTGTACCGAAGAAATTAGATCATGAAAAGAAAAAATTCACTCTCGAGATAAATCAGGGGATTGAACCCCTTTTCATTATAGAAAAAGTGGATATTGATACACATATGAAATATGTATGTAAGCTTACAAGTGAGTTACATTTCGGGAAAACTTATATGGTTATAGATGAACAGGGGCATAAAACCGATTTGCAGGTTGGGGCGGTGATCCGTTCAATTGAGTTTGATGAAAAATTTGCTTATGGTGGTTCTGATTTAGGGGTGGATTATACAAAGGAAAGAATAACATGCAAAGTATGGGCTCCTACTGCTACACACTTGAAATTACGTCTCTATCGTCAAAATGAACAAGAGTTTGAAACTTATGATATGGCTAGAGATGAAAATGGAACATGGTTAATCATTTTAGAAGGAGATTATGAGGGGTATTTTTATACCTATCTTGCTTGTATTAATCTAATGTGGAACGAAGTGGTTGATCCTTATGCGAAGGCTGTATCAATCAATGGAAAATTTGGAGTCATTATAGATGAACAGAAAGTCAGTGTTTCAAAAGTAGACCTCCCTATTTTTAATAACAAAACTGATGCCATCATTTATGAAGCACATATACGCGATCTATCTATGCATGATAACAGTGGCTTAATTCATAAAGGGAAATATGATGCATGGCTTGAGAACGAGACTAAAAATAGTCATGGTGATACAACAGGGATCTCATATTTAAAGGAATTAGGGGTTACTCATATTGAATTATTACCTGTAAATGATTTTGAAGAAGTGGATGAATACAAACCGTTAGCAACCTATAATTGGGGTTATAACCCGGTTCATTTTTTTGCTCCTGAGGGGAGTTATTCCCAAAATCCAGAGGATCCATATAAGCGAATCATTGAATTAAAATCACTCATCCAAAATTTACACAAACAAGGTTTGCGGGTCATACTTGATGTTGTATTTAACCATGTTTATTCAAAAGAAAATTCTTCATTTGAAAAGCTATTACCAGGATATTATTTCAGACATGATGTGAATGGAATGGCTTCAAACGGAACAGGCGTAGGAAATGATCTCGCATCAGAACGCTTCATGGTGAGGAAATATATAGTCGATTGTGTCATGTATTGGATGAAAGAGTATGATGTCGATGGATTTCGGTTTGATTTAATGGGAATCCATGATGTTGTAACAATGAATGAAGTTGAAAAGGCTGTTCTAGCCTTAAAAAAGGATGCAATCTTGCTTGGAGAAGGTTGGGATTTGAATACTCCCTTGCCAATTGAACAAAAAACGATTATTCAAAATGCCCATAAAGTTCCTAATATAAGCTTTTTTAACGATCAATTTCGTGATGTAATAAAAGGAAGCACTTTCAGTTTACATGATACAGGTTTCGTATACGAAAACATGGATAAATTTGAGCAAACCAAACAGCTTATTAGTGGTTCACCAACTATTTTTGAAAGTCCAGGACAATCAATAAACTATGTTGAATCACATGATAATCATACAATGTGGGATCGCTTCTTGTTCCTATCTGAAACGGAAAAAAAAGAAATAAAACAGGCAAGACATCGTTTAGCAACAAGTATTGTTTTGCTATCACAAGGTGTTCCATTTATCCATGCTGGTCAAGAATTTTACCGAACGAAAAATGGTGTTGAAAATAGTTATAATTCTCCAGACCATATTAATTGCCTTAATTGGAATGATCGCTCCACATATAAAGACAATGTTGAGTATATTAAAGGGCTAATCGCATTAAGGAAGCGTCATGGAGGCTTTCGTTTCGCAACGAGGCAGCTTATTGAGAAACATTTAATTTTTACTTCACATCAACAATTGCTCTCTTATCATTTGAATGATGTTGGGGCATACGGCCCGTGGGAGGAGATCTACGTTATTCATCATACCCAGCTTAATCAAGTATATGATTTGAAGCTTCCTGGTAGTGGGGGTTGGCTAAAAATTGTAAGTCCGACAAAAACCTTTATTGATTCTCCACTACTAGTAAAAAAGGAAATAAAGATAACAGAAATAGGAACGTATGTTTTTTGTAAAAACTAGGATTTTAGTTTTGCTTGACTAGTCTTATCGTAAGGGGATAAAATTTAATAGGATGGCTATAGTGTAACATTTTCTATAATCACTAATAGCTATCCTTTTTTAATGAAATAAATGACATTGTATAAGAATTGATTTTAATAAAATCATGTATGCTGAAACAATTATACATGACTCTAGATGATAAATTACATGACGAAATGTTGGGTTGAAATTGAAGGTGAACTGGTTGGAACAAGTATTAGGTAGTGAGTGGAAGATTACACCTGCTGGAGGAGCAACAGGAGATGCATATTTTGCAACAAAAGATGGGCAGGAGCTTTTCTTGAAACGTAACAGTTCTCCTTTTTTAGCTGTTCTTTCTGCAGAGGGCATCGTTCCGAAGCTAGTATGGACAAAGCGAATGGAAAATGGTGATGTAATTACAGCACAACACCGTCTGATAGGTCGAGAGCTTAAACCTATAGATATGAATGGGCAAAATGTTGCAGAACTCTTACGGAAAATTCATCGTTCTAAAGAGCTATTAGATATGCTTAAACGATTAGGAAAGCAACCGCTAACCCCTAATTCCATAATTGAAGATATAAAGGAAGCAGTTGCTTTTGAAGGGGTAAACCTACCTATCATAAACGAAGCACTGGAATTATTAAACAGACAGCTACCACTTGTACAATGTGAAGAACAGGTAGTCTGTCATTGTGATGTTAATCATAATAATTGGCTTTTATCTGAGTCAGACCAATTATTTTTAGTTGATTGGGATGGTGCCATGATTGCCGACCCTGCAATAGATATCGGTATATTATTGTATTGGTATATTGATCAAGCTGACTGGGAAGAGTGGCTATTATCTTATGGATTAACATTGGACGAACACCTGAAAACTAGAATTTACTGGTATGTTTTGTTACAAGCACTTACTTCGTTTTTATGGTATCATGCAAAAGGAAATGAAAAAGAAAAACAAAATTGGATTGAGCATATTCACATAATCCTAAAAACAATGATAAATCATCAAGAATAAGAGTCAATATCTTGAATCCACTGTGACAACTGCTGTTGATGGGATTCAATATGCTCATCTAAAGCTGTTGAATTTATTCCTGCTTGACTGTAGGAATAAATATCTTCTAGTAAACCTTTAGCTTGGTGATTTGTATCTGAATGTACCATAAGGGATTTAATAACTCTTTGAAGTTGTTCACACTCTGCTACTGTTCCACAGCATTCACTTTGATGATCTGATAAAATATCCTTCAATAGATTAACTTGATCGTGGTATTGGATTGGCAACTTAAACACTCCTTTTAATAAGCCATATAAATATAATGTGTGATTTTAAGATGAAAATATTCAAGAATTAGCTGACAAGGATGATTAAACTAAAGTACGGCTTTAGTTTAGTCATCCTCTTTTTGTTTTGTTAGATACTTAAAAATTAGGAAGACCGCCTATTTGTTTTTTCTTATTATAGTGACCGTAAGACTTATTACCAAATAAATAACCCTTGCGGACAAGGGTTTATTCGTGGTATCGTTTAGAACGATATTAAATCGATAGAGGTGTCTTTATGCGTTTACGTCACAAACCTTGGGCTACGGATTTTATTGCCGAGCAATCAGAATATGCTATTTCAAATCCTGAACAATATAAGGGGAAATGGCATGAATTATTTGGAAATACAAACCCAATCCATATTGAAGTTGGTACTGGAAAGGGCCAATTTTTAGCTGGTATGTCACAACAGAATCCTAACATAAATTATATAGGTATCGAGTTGTTTGATAGCGTCATTGTAGCTGCTATTCAAAAGGCTGTGGACCTAGAATTACCGAACTTAAAGTTCCTTAATGTGAATGCAAAAGATTTAACTGAGTATTTTGCTGAAGGTGAACTTGATCGTGTTTATTTAAATTTTTCAGATCCTTGGCCTAAGGCTAGACATGCCAAAAGAAGATTAACTTATAAAAGCTTTTTGTCTTTGTATGAGGAAATCCTTGTTAAGGGTGGAGAAATTCATTTTAAGACTGACAACCAAGGGTTATTTGAGTATTCTTTGATAAGTTTTTCAGAATATGGGTTACAATTAAAGTATGTTAGTTTAGATCTTCATAATAGTGACTTTGAAGGTAATATAATGACAGAATATGAAGAAAAGTTTTCAGGTAAGGGACAGAGAATTTACCGGGTTGAAGCAAAATATATGAACGAAGATCAATAAAATGGCCTTTAGGCCTTTTTTTGGTCTTTTTTTATTTTCCATATTTATTCCCTTTTGATACTCACCTTTTTATTAAAGATTCTTCATATGATAATATAATATTTGGGAGGGATTTTATTGGATACTTTAAAGATTGGTCAAACTAAATTAACGTGGTTAAAGGGTGGGGTAACTCATATGGATGGAGGTGCTATGTTTGGGGTAGTACCAAAACCGCTCTGGTCAAAAAAATATCCTGTTAACGAAAAAAATCAGATTGAGCTAAGAACAGACCCTTTACTTATTCAAAAAAACAAAAAGAACATATTAATTGAAACAGGAATAGGATTTGGAAAGCTGAATGAAAAACAGCTTAGAAATTATGGAGTAACAGAAGAATCTGATGTTGAAGCATCATTGGGGAAATTGAATTTGTCGACAGAAGATATTGATTTTGTATTAATGACTCACATGCATTTTGATCATGCTTGTGGTTTAACGAAGTGGCAGGATGATAAGTTAATATCCGTCTTTTCAAAAGCAAAAATTATCACCTCATCCATCGAATGGGAAGAAATGAAAAATCCGAATATGCGATCAAAAAATACATACTGGAAAGAAAATTGGGAGCCGATTAAGGACCAAGTATCCACATTTGATAAAATGATTTCTGTGGAAGGGATTGAGATGCACCATACTGGAGGGCATAGTGATGGTCATAGCATTGTAGTTATTCAAGATGGTGGAGAAACCATCATTCATATGGCAGATTTAATGCCAACACATGCACATATAAACCCATTGTGGGTTTTAGCTTATGATGACTATCCAATGACATCAATTGAACATAAACAGAAATGGCTGAAATTTGGAATCCAAGAGCAAGCATGGTTTACCTTTTATCATGATGCTTTATATCGAGGCATAAAATGGAATGAGCAAGAAGAGATTGTTGAAAAAATTGAACGAAATACAAAAGCTTAGATAGCTAGATAGGGCATAACCAGTGGAAATGCCCCTCATGAAGATTTTCTAGCAGCAAAATTGGGAGACATTGATTTAATGAACAAATTTAAGCTAATTAATTTGTTCTACATGAACAATTGCCCCTGTATGTGAATCAACAAAGGCTTCATATTGTTCAAGTTGATTTTCAACAGTTCGCGAAATCCCTGCTTTGTAGACATTATAAGTCAAATGTTCATTCTCGTAGGTTTCGGGTTCAGTATGAATCCATGAACCATCAATTGGACCCTTTTCTTTAAAAGCTTTTTTTACAATTTCAAGTGCTTTATCTGAAGAAATTTTGAGTGGCATAATCTGTTCTTTCATGAAATAAGTACCAACGATTCCTAGGGTTAACCCTAATAAAAAATACTTTGTTTTCAACTACAACACTCCTTCTCATTATATATAATAACGGTAGCTAACGAATTTGTATCATATTAATAAGTATACAGAAACCTTACGTTCATGTTAAGGAATTGAATGAAAGTATAAATTTAACAATGATCAGTTAAAGATGGGCTGCTCTTATATATAAATATGTAAAATCCAATACTTATTACATAGCAATAGCAATTTTTAGAAAAAAGCCTAAAGAACTATTAATTATACATCTATAAAATAAAAGCAAGATGGCAGAAAAGAGGGATTCTATGAACCAAGAAACATTAGCGCTTTTTAAAACATTAACAGAGCTCCCAGGCGCACCCGGAAATGAACACCAAGTAAGAGCATTTATGAAAAGTCAGCTCGAACAGGTTTCAGATGAGGTTGTGCAGGATAAATTAGGCGGGATTTTTGGTGTCAGACATGGGAAGGAAAATGAACCAACGATCATGGTGGCCGGACATATGGATGAAGTTGGTTTCATGGTTACAGCAATTACAGATAATGGCATGCTACGTTTTCAACCGCTTGGTGGCTGGTGGAGCCAAGTCCTTCTTGCACAAAGAGTACAGGTAATAACAGAAAATGGTCCTATTATTGGTGTTGTTGGCTCAATTCCCCCTCATTTATTAAGTGAAGGACAAAGAAACAAACCGATGGAAATGAAAAATATGTTAATTGATATTGGTGCAGATAATCGCGATGATGCAAAAGAAATCGGGATTAAACCAGGCCAACAAATTGTGCCGATTTGTCCGTTTACTCCCATGGCAAACCCTAAGAAAATCCTAGCCAAAGCGTGGGATAACCGATATGGATGTGGACTAGCAATCGAACTACTTAAGGAATTAAAGGATGAAGTACTTCCACATACTTTATACTCAGGAGCAACAGTGCAGGAAGAGGTTGGGTTACGCGGTGCGCAAACAGCCGCAAATATGATTAAGCCAGATTTGTTTTTTGCATTAGATGCAGGCCCAGCTAACGATATGAGTGGTGATAAAAAAGAGTTTGGACAACTTGGCAAAGGTGCAGTTCTTCGTATTCTAGATCGTTCAATGGTTACACATCGAGGCATGAGAGAATTTGTTCTTGATACTGCAGAAGCTCATAACATTCCATATCAGTATTTTGTTTCCCAAGGTGGAACAGATGCTGGTCGTGTCCATGTTTCAAATAAAGGCGTTCCATCAACAGTGATCGGGGTAAGCTCCCGCTATATTCATACCTCAGGTTCAATTTTGCATATAGATGATTATGCTGCTGCAAAAGAACTTCTCATTAAGCTGGTTAAATCATGTGATGCATCAACAGTAACATCAATTAAAAGTAATTCTTAATAACAAAAGGAGAGGCAATCGTGAGAATAGCAATTGGAACAGAAAATCCTACCAAAGTTAATGCTATAAAAGAAGCTTTTGCTCCGTTTGTAGAAGGAGAATTTATTTCAACAAATGTACCTTCAAATGTATCTGTACAACCACTTACAGATCAAGAGACCTTAGCAGGTGCTATTAATCGAGCAAAAAATTCCCTTGAACTTGAAGAGGCGGATATTGGGGTCGGTCTAGAAGGTGGGCTAGTGAAAACAGACTATGGCTACTTTTTATGTAACTGGGGAGCTATTTATGTTCAGGATCAGAATCCCATTATTGCTGGTGGAGCAAGAATAATTATTCCTGATGAAATAGGTGAACTAGTGTTTAGCGGTAATGAATTAGGTGATGTGATGGATCAATATGTAAAGAGAAATAATGTGCGTCACAATGAAGGTGCAATAGGGATTTTTACAAACGGTATCGTGGATCGGACAAAAATGTTTATAGAGCTTTCAAATCTTTTGGTTGGTCAGTACTTGTACCAAAAAAAAGTATAGATTTCAAAAAGAGCCTCTTCAGACTCAACTCTTAGCCAAAAGAGATGTTTACTGAAGGGGCTCTGTAATGAGATTCGTTTTTAAATAGGATCAGAACGTTGTGGCAGCCATTTAGCCAAGTATGGGGGGAGTTCTTCATCGTTTGCTCTTGTAGTATGTCCTCCATCTTCTAATGTGAATGTCTTATCTTTACTAGATACAAAATCAATGACACGTATATTTTGTTCCTTTAAGACAAGACGATCAAATTCAGTAGAGACGACGAGGAGATTTGCATGGATATTTTTCAATTCCGCTTCTTTACCATGTATGATTAATCCACCATTTATTAGTTTATTTTTCTTTCCTAGTTCATTCATTAGTTCTTGCATAGCGGCACCTGTAAAAGGGATATGTCCATCTGTCCACTTCTTCAATCTTTTCCACTTTTCTACATAGTTTTCATCAAATGCTTTATTAAGTAAAGAAAGGTAAGGAGTAAAATATATTGGATTGGTGACCATTCTCATCCCCGCTTTCATCGAATGACCTGAGATTAGTCCTATTGCTTCTATGAGCCTATTAATATTTAATTTGTCTTCTTTACTAGCTTGAGCAATTTTATCGAAAAAAGGAACTATCTCAAAATCAATGGGAGAAACATTTAAGATGAGGTTTCGAATCGGCTCATCTGCGATTGTTGCATACATTGTAGCTAGAGTACCTCCTAGACAATAGCCGATAAGAGTTATTTCCTCTGCACTTGAATGCCTGAGAGCTCTACGGACAGCTTTTTGAATATAGTGTACAACGTAGTCACTTGCAGAAATATCTTTGTCTTCATAGCCGGGAATCCCAAAATCCATTAAATAGACTTCAAACCCATTGCGAGTAAAATTTTCAATTACACTATTACCTGGTGCCATATCCAAAATAAATGGCTGATTCACAAGGGAATACACGAGAAAAAGAGGTACTTTGTATTTTTTTTCAGTAGGGGCATAGTACCATAAAGTAGATTTATTTTTTTTCCAAATAGCTTCTCGAGGTGTTGCACCGACTTTAGGGTCAGGATTATTCCAAACTCCAAAAAAACCTTTCCATCTCTTCAATTCTTTATCAAGATTATAAATTGGTCCTGATTCATGTTGAGAATCCATGTTAAGTTCCCCGTCTCTTAGACCTTTTTTCTTGTAGGCGTTGCAATAACTTTTTATTTATTTCGTTAAAATCTACCTGGCCTGGTGGTTTCAATAATTCCTTTTGTAATTCATATTTTAGTTTATTGGGATGTAAAAAAGCTTTTTTCCTTGCTAATAAACTCTTGCTGCGTGTTAAAATTCTTTTCTTTATTGAAGCCTCTAATTCTTCAATTGGTTTAATTAGTTCTTGATGTATGTTCCCTTTATGACATTTAAGAAGTTCTTTTAACTCATGTCTAATCTTTTCTTCTAAGCCTTCAAGAGGTTGAGAGGATTTTTCTTTTACCCCTTGAACGATCATCATTTTTAATTCTTTTAATAAGCATAGAACCTCGTGAATTTCATCCTCTAAGTTATCTAGTTTATCTTCGGACTGTACAATTAATTTTCCTAAACGTCCTACATCCTTTTTAGTAGGAAAATTTAATTGAGAAGATAATTGTTCAACATAATCATGAATAGCTTCGATGAGATGTGCTAGCACATGTCCTGCTGAATTAGCGGCGATAGCCACTTCTTCTTTGTTTAAATTGTCTTGAATATATTTATTTACTCTGCTTTCTAGTTTAAATCCTAGTTGTTTCAGTAGTGTAAACAACTCAGAATTTTCCTTGTTTAACATGGTGACTTCCTCCAATCTCAAAGTATTTTAGTTGTTTTCGTTTAAACATAAAACTTTTACTATATTTTAGATAAATCTTCTGTAAATTGTGCTTAAATTAATGATTTTGCCTCCGCCTGATTTTAATATAGCCATTTATTTTTAGAAAACTAGTCTTTTAACCGTAACTTAAAAGAAAAAAGAGAATAAACTATCTTCGGTAATCTAACTAATAAGGAGGGATAAAGCTATGACGGAAAGACAATTTACACTTATATTGGACGAACATGACTTTCATTATAAAATTAGGAATATTTACAAAGAAATAATTTCGTCAAATGTCCTGGAGAGTCTGGATGATGAAATAATGGATGCTTTCTTATCACATTTTGAGTTTAATGAGGATATTTCTTTTGAAGAGTTTGTTGGTTTTTACAAAATGTTCCGTGCAATTTATAGGAAAGATAAATTTCCAGTTTTATATTAAAGTTCTTATGAAAGACCGAAGATTTAATAGGCTAAAGTATTATTTATGTAGGTAAAAAAATTTTAAACTAATAGCGGATGTCTATACACAATTTTTTGTCCTTCATACCATAGTAGAAAAGGAGGGGATAAAATGAGAAAGAAGCTTATCACGACTAGTACAAGAGGAATTATTGATACTTCATTTCCATATCAGCTATATCAAAAGGCAAAGAAATTTGGAACATGGAATCCTCAAGAAATAGATTTTACAAAGGATAAAGAAGATTGGAAAACTCTTTCTACTAAGCACCGGGAATGGATAATAAGATTACTTGCACAGTTTCAAGGTGGGGAAGAAGCTGTAACACATGATTTGCTGCCGTTACTTAAAGTAGCTTCATTAGAAGGGCGTATTGAAGAAGAGATGTTTTTGACAACATTTCTATTTGACGAAGCAAAACATACGGAATTCTTTAGAAAAGTATTAGATGAGCTTAATGAAAAGGAAGATTTGACATATCTACACTCAAAAACATATCGAAAGTTCTTCTATGAGATACTGCCAGAAACTATGGAAAGGCTTTGGAATCACCCAACTCCAGAGGCTTTAGCAGATGCGGCTACTGTTTATAACATGTTTTCGGAAGGAGTTTTAGCTGAAACAGGATACAAAGCTTTTTCAGATGGACTAAATAAGATTGGGAAAATGCCGGGTCTATTAAAGGGAATTGAGTATTTAAAAAAAGATGAATCAAGGCATATTGCGTATGGGACTTTTTTATTACAAAGACTTATAAGTGAACATCCTCACTTATTTGACCGAATAATAAAGAAACTAGAAGAGCTGGCTCCTTTAGCATTGGCCTTAAATACTGAAGGAATGGCTTTTGATGCGGATGAAAAAGAAAAGTCATCTACTGCCGAAATAATGAATTATTCAAAAAGACAGTTATTGACTCGAATTGATATCCTATCTCGGGCGAAAACGAAAAAGATAGAGGAACTATATCCGAACTAGAACGAAAAGACTAAGAAAAAAGGAGCCAGTCTGAAAGGTTAGCATTTTTACTTTGCGTAAACACTAAGATTAAGGATAAAAGCCTTAGTCTTTTATTTTTTTAGATTCTACAATTTAAGAAAATTATCGATTGTATGTTCTACAGTTTCAATCGGTTACGTTTGCTCTATAAAAAATTTGCTCTCGTCAGTTTGAATGTATTTCTCCCGCATAGTAAACAATAAACTCCAAACCCTCCACTTTTATTTCTTCATGTTTAAATTCCCTTAATTTTATGACATTTAAACTACTTTCTCTTGTCACGTGAAAAAAAGTAAGGTTATTATAAAATAGGGTCTATTTTACTATATGTCAGAGACTATAAAAGTAGAAATAAATAGTTTTATTAATTGAGGAGGATTTATGTGAGAAAATTCGCCTATGTCATGAGTGCTATTTTATTCTTATCCGGCTGTACACAATCTAATGAGGAAATAAAAAAAGCTTCTATTGAGCAAACAGAAGTTGCTTTTGAAGGCAAGCAACAAGATACAAATGAGGATGCAGAGAACTTTTCCTACTATCTACCAGATAATTTCCAAGTGAAAGAAACAAACAAGTTTAACGTCTTGCTTGAAAAGGGAAACCAAAGCTTTATCTTATTTGTGAATCAAAATGAGGAAAAGAGTAGTCTAGTTTCCTATAAGACACTATTAAATAAGTATGAAAAACCTTTCATATCAGAAACGTTTGAGAAAGGCGATCAGTCTGGCTATTTATTTGTTGTTGAGCTAGATGATAAGATGTATGAGGTAACAGTGGGTGTTGGCGGAACAAAGCTAACAACCGAATCGAGTGCAAGTGATCTTGAAGAAGATGCCCAAGTAATGATGGAAATTGTGAAGTCTGTACAATAGTATTGATGTTAACCTTGGTAATCAATTTTTTGGTTTCCAAGGGTTTATTATGTATTAAATTCTATTCAAAAAATTGTTGTTTTTACTAGTCTTTTGAACTTAAACGAATTAAGTTGATTAGAGCAGCATCCTGTAGCAGAAAACAAGTTAAATTAAAAAAAATTCACGAATGCAGCCAGTAGAATGTGTTCTACAAGTTGGCTAAGTGGAATCATAAGCGGATATCATATAAACTAGTACTTGTATTTTAAAGGAGCAAAAGGATATATAGAAGGAGGAAGTTATCATGCAACAATTACAATCAATTGATGAATATAAACAAATTATTGAAGGTGAAAAGGTGATTTTCATGTTTTCAGCTGACTGGTGTCCAGACTGTCGAGTGATTGAGCCTATTCTACCAGAGTTGGAGCAAGAGAATAATGATTTTACTTTTTATTATGTTGATCGTGACAAGTACATTGATCTATGTATAGAGTTAAATGTCTTTGGCATTCCAAGCTTCATTGCTTTCCATGAAGGAAAAGAAGTTGGCCGTTATGTGAACAAGGAACGGAAAACTAAAGAGCAAATTCAAGATTTTATTAACAGCATTTCTTTGTAAATATAGAAGTTTAAATTGTGGAGAGGAGGTTTCCGAAAGATGAAAATGACATCTAGAAAACTAGTTGATACATTGAAAAGCCAATTATCGCATTCCAATTGGCAATTTCATTTTGATCGTGAGAAGGATACATTAAGAATAGAAGATACTGAAACAAAAAAAGGGGTCACATTATCTTTACCAGGTATTATTGCTAAATGGGAAACATCGGAACAAAAGGCGATTGATGAAGTAGTATATTATGTTAAAGAAGCATTAATAGCTATGAATAATGAGCAGGAGATAACTGGTAAGGAAAAGTCTATTTTCCCAGTTATACGTTCAACTTCATTTCCTACTGAAAGTAATGAGGGAGTTTCATTAGCATACAGTGAACATACAGCTGAAACGAGAGTCTATTATGCTCTTGATCTTGGAAATACGTATAGACTAATTGATGAAAAGATGATGCAAAAAGAAAAGTGGAATCTCGATCAAATTAGAGAAATCGCTTCTTTTAATATAAGATCATTAAAAACCAGTGTAAAGGAAGATCAAGTTGCTGGAAATGTTTTTTACTTCCTAAATGCGAACGATGGGTATGATGCAAGTCGAATCCTAAATGAAAGCCTACTTCAGTCTTTTGAAGAGAAAATGGTTGGGAAAATGGCTGTTGCTGTCCCTCACCAGGATGTGTTAATTATTGTTGATATTCGAAATGATACGGGCTACGATGTATTAGCTCAACTAACGATGGGCTTTTTTGCAAGCGGAAGGGTACCAATTACAGCTTTATCGTTTTTATATGAAGAAGGTGAACTCGAACCGATCTTTATTTTAGGAAAGAATAAACCCCAACACTAATACTTACTCCTTACTAAAAAGCAATCGTCTGAAGAGACTGATTGCTTTTTGTTGCTTAGGAATTTTCTTGAACTATTGATAAGCGCTTTTGCATCCAGTCAGTAGTCTTAAAAAGTAAGATACTTAACTCCTTAAGGGTCTAGCCACAGTTGAGTTGAACTCAAAGAGCGTCTTCCGTTCAATTACTTCTAATTGCTTGAAGCTGATCAGGATGCGTACTCTTTGTTCTTTTTTGAATACCCATAAATAGAGACGGGCAGTCGTACTGTGTACATGTTGAACTAAATAGGGGCAGCCGTGCGTAGAAGTAACCAACGCATTCGGCACCTCTTTTTTTTATTTTAGGCAAACGAGAAAACTAGGTAATCTTTTTACTTTTATCTACAAATCCAGACATTTACTGATACAATAGAAGAGATGTTTTTCTATATGAAGACTAACAATTGGCACATTTGGTAGTGATGAAAGCCTATTTTGAAAATATTGAAAGAGTGATTAAATATGAATTTGATAAAAAAACTAGTCTCGTTGTTATTTGGAGATGAAGAGAAGGAAACGGATGATTTTGAGTCACAATCTTTGAAGGAACAACAAGCCGTTAAAAATGTTCTAAGTGATGCAACACCTAACGTAGAATTTAGTAATCAAAGAAATCATAAAGCGGAGGCAAGGGTTACCTATCAGTATCCAAAAGGAAATTTCCGATTTCCAATTATTCCTGATGAAAGCCTACTGAAAAGAGATGACCGTCCCAAACGACCTGGGTATCAAGAGGATAATCAAAGGAAACAGCAAGAGCAAAAGAAACCAACATATTCACAAAAGCAGGAACCACTTATACAGAAGGAAACCATTAAGGTAAATAAAAAACGATTCCATCCTAGTGTTATTCCTTCACCTGTATATGGATTTCAGTCTAGAGAAGAAAGAATGCAGGATCGTCCATTACCACCGGTAAACCAAAGCCTTCAGAAGAATAATTCAAATGAAACAAGTAGCATTTTTGAGAAAAACGGTTTTTCAAGTGAGTCTGAAGAAAGAAATCATATAAATGAAGTAATCGAAAACACCGCTCATGTTGAAATGATACATAAAGAAGAGCAATTTGATCTTCAATCAGACATGTTCCTTAAAAGTGATCAATTAGTTGTTGAGGAAGAAGGAATTGTCCAAGAGCCGCTTGAAGATTTTGGACATGGGGAACTAGAGGTAGATCATATTTATCGTGAAGAAGAGCTGGTTTTAGACGAAGCATTAACAATTGTGAAAAGCGAGTATCTTAAAAAGATTCATGATGAGCAAGCAGAGGTATTTCAGCAAGATGACGCTAAAGATCTAATGCCAAACAGGTCGACTCTACAAGATGAGGACAATGATGTTGAGTCAAAGGAAGCACCCATTCTGGAAATTGAACAATCTACTAAAAACAATCAAGATGAGTATGAAATAAAAGAGGGTCAGTCTTCAACTTATATGATATCGTCAAAAGCTGAGGTAGATGAAACGAATCTTAAATCTCAAATTCAAGCTGAACACACAGATGAAATTAAGCAAGATCAAAACAAAGATACGGCTAAGCGTAAGACGGTACCATTTAATGTCATGATGCTTGGAAGAGACAAGCAGCGATTGCAGGAAAATATCCCAACAAATAACTATCAATTTCCATCACTCGGATACTTAAATATTCCTGATAAGGAATTAACAGAAGATCATTCATGGCTTGAATCTCAAAAAGATCTATTGAATCTAACATTAAAAAACTTTAATGTTAGAGCAAGTGTCGTCAATGTTACTCAAGGCCCATCTGTTACTCGCTTTGAAGTACACCCTGAGCCAGGTGTAAAGGTCAATAAAATTACAAATTTAAGTGATGATATAAAATTAAGCTTATCAGCAAAAGACATAAGAATCGAGGCTCCAATCCCAGGTAAAAATACCATTGGAATTGAGGTTCCTAATAAAGTAAGTAAAATGGTATACTTGCGGGAAATATTAAGAAGTAATGAGTTTCGTTCAAATCCATCACCTATGACAGCTGTATTAGGTCTGGATATTGCTGGCCAACCTGCTGTAACAGATTTAAAAAAGATGCCACATGGTTTAATTGCAGGAGCAACAGGATCTGGTAAAAGCGTATGTATTAATACAATTCTTGTCAGCTTATTATATAAGGCTTCACCACATGAAGTAAAACTAATGTTAATTGACCCAAAAATGGTTGAATTAGCGCCTTATAATGAAATCCCTCATCTTGTCAGCCCGGTTATTACGGATGTAAAAGCTGCAACTGCTGCATTGAAATGGGCCGTTGAGGAGATGGAAAGACGATATGAGTTGTTCGCTCACTCTGGTACAAGAGAAATTACAAGATATAATCAACTTGTAAAGGAGCACAAACAGGGGGAGCATTTGCCATATCTGGTAATTATCATTGATGAGTTAGCTGACTTAATGATGGTCGCACCAAATGATGTCGAAGAAGCGATTTGTCGAATTGCTCAAAAGGCACGAGCATGTGGTATCCATCTTATCGTTGCAACGCAAAGACCTTCAGTTGATGTAATTACAGGGCTAATTAAAGCAAATATTCCAACAAGGATTGCATTTTCTGTTTCCTCACAGGTTGATTCAAGGACAATTATTGACGTTAGTGGGGCTGAAAAGTTATTAGGTAGAGGAGATATGTTATTTTTAGAAAACGGCTCATCAAAAGCTGTAAGACTTCAAGGTACTTTTGTGTCTGATGAAGAAATTGAGAGAGTGGTAAATCATGTAAAGCTTCAATCAAAGCCTGATTATCTTTTCCACCAAGACGAATTGGTGAAAAAGGCAACCATTCAATCAGAAGAGGATGAACTATTTTTAGAAGCATGTGAGTTTGTTGTAAATCAAGGTGGAGCCTCTACGTCAAGCTTACAGAGAAGGTTTCGAATTGGATATAATCGTGCTGCTAGACTAATTGATATGATGGAAGAACAAGGAATTATCTCGGAAAATCGAGGAAGTAAACCGAGAGATATATTAATTTCAGAAGAGGAGTTAGATTCTATCCAAGAAAGTCACGTACTATAAAAAATGCATATTAAAATAAGATAAGAAAAAAGGTAAGGTTGTTCGAATGGATAAAATCGTTTATTTACAAGCTCTTCGAGAAGAAAAAGAAAATCAATTGGCTAGTTTTATATTCGATCATATGAAGGCGGTCCAATTACATGTGGATCGCCATGTGAATATAAGAGAAAAAGTAAAAGCAAAGCACATTTTATCAAAAAGAGTTGAAATTGAGTCTTCTGCGATTTTTAATCTATCTCAAGATAAATTATTTAAGGACTGGTTTACTTTTGATTATTTAACGATCAGAGGAAAGACCAATTATCAAACCTATATTGAGTACGCGAATCGTCAAAAGCATCCGCTGGATACGGTCGTTCATGCCCTTTTTATGGCTAGTGTACTTGAACCATTTAAAGTAATAAAATATGATAAAACACATATACATGCAAAGAAATTACTTACAAGTGAAATTTGTATAATTAAGGTTGATACCAGTAGGTCAGATGAATTAAGAGAAGACAAGTTGATCTTTTTACGTTTAATTCCTGTATATGATTCTTTCATATCTGTGAGTGACATTTTTATTCAACCTGATCAAGACATTATGGAAAATTTAATTAGACAATATGAAAAAAGTACTGATAGCTTGCGTACATTTTTAAAGAAATTTTCCATAAAATATAGTTGGAATTGTTTTAAAGTATAAGAAGCATTAAAAGATTTGGATAAAAAAGTAAACTGTTTTTATCATGGTCATTATGGATGGCTAATGATATAATATACATTCGTAAGCTGATTACATATAGAAAAACACTAGAAATGAATACATTTCTTAGGACGTTTACTATACATGGGTTGCAAATCAAGATAAGCGTCATATACTGTCAATCAGATAGACGTTTGTTGGAGGTTCAAATTATGACTGTTTATCATTTTGTTGGAATTAAAGGGACTGGTATGAGTGCCCTTGCACAGATTTTACATGATATGAATTATGAAGTTCAGGGCTCTGATATAGAGAAGAAAGTATTTACGCAAAAAGCTCTAGAAGCACGAAATATAAAGGTATTGCCTTTTACGAAAGAAAACATTAGAGAGGGCTTAACCATTATTGCTGGTAATGCCTATCCTGATACACATGAAGAAATTGTGGAAGCACATAACTTAGGCTTACCTGTTATTCGTTATCACCGTTTTCTAGGTGATTTTCTTCAAAAATATATCAGTGTTGGAATCACAGGTGTACATGGAAAAACATCAACAACTGGATTACTTTCACATGTTATTCAAGGTGCTGAGCCAACCTCGTTTTTAATAGGTGATGGTACAGGTAGCGGAGTTCCAAACAGTAAATATTTTATTTTTGAAGCATGCGAATATCGTAGACATTTCTTATCATACAAGCCTGATTATGCGATTATGACAAATATTGATTATGATCATCCAGACTATTTTACAAGCATAGAAGATGTTTTCAGTGCTTTTCAGGAGATGGCACTTCAAGTGAAGAAGGGTATTATTGCTTGTGGTGATGATGAACAACTACAACAAATTCAAGCCAAGGTTCCTGTCGTTTACTACGGATTCAATGAAGATAATGACTTCCAAGCTAGGAATATTGTGAAATCAACGGATGGTACAATATTTGATGTATTTGTACGTAATACGTTTTATGCATCATTTAAAATCACATCGTATGGAGATCACAGTGTATTAAATGCATTATCAGTCATCGCTTTGTGCCATTATGAAGGAATTGATGTTGAAGTTATTCAACAAAGACTTCAAACATTTGAAGGTGTAAAAAGACGTTTTAATGAAAAACAAATTGGCAATCAAATTTTAATTGATGACTATGCACATCATCCGACTGAAATTAATGCAACCATTGATGCTGCTAGACAGAAATATCCTGATCGAGAGATCGTTGCGGTGTTCCAACCACATACATTTACAAGAACACAATCTTTTCTAGAGGAGTTCGCTAAAAGCTTACAAAGGGCAGATTATGTCTATTTATGCGATATTTTCGGCTCTGCACGTGAAAATGTCGGTAAGCTATCAATCGAAAATCTACTTGAAAAGATTGATAACTCAAGTTTGATTAGGGAAGAGGAAACTTCTGTCCTTAAAGGACACGATCATGCGGTGTTAGTTTTCATGGGTGCAGGTGATATTCAAAAATATCAGGAAGCTTATGAAAAAGTCTTAGCATAAACATTATTAAAAACAAAAGACGGTGGAAGGTAAAACTTCCATCGTCTTATTTTTGTTAAGTTTATTTATTTTAAATTTTCCGGATTGAGTGCCTCTAATTCAGATATCGTAAAACGTCCATCTTTTCGGATTAGAACATCATCAAAGTAAATCTCGCCACCGCCATATTCAGGGCGTTGGATCATCACCATATCCCAATGGATATTTGAGTTATTTCCATTATAGGCGTCATCATATGCTTGGCCTGGGGTAAAGTGGAAACTCCCATCAATTTTTTCATCAAACAGGATGTCTTGCATTGGGTGTAGAATATAAGGGTTCACTCCAATTGCAAATTCTCCAATGAAACGAGCTCCTTCGTCTGTATCAAAAATTTTGTTAATTCTTTCTGTATTATTTGCAGTAGCTTCAATAATTTTCCCATCTTTAAATGTTAATTGAACATTTTCAAAAGTGAAGCCGTTATATGGAGATGGAGTATTATATGCGATTTTTCCATTGACTGAATCACGAACAGGTGCTGTATATACCTCACCATCTGGAATATTCATTTGACCTGAACATTTAATTGCTGGGATACCTTTAATTGAAAATGTAAGGTCTGTATCCTTTCCTGTTAATCGAACCTTATCTGTTTTATTCATAAGGTCAACGAGAGCATCCATTGCTTTGTCCATTTTGCTATAATCTAGGTTACATACATCAAAATAGAAATCTTCGAATTGTTCGGTGCTCATCTTAGCTAATTGAGCCATAGAAGGCGTAGGGTATCTTAAAACCACCCACCTTGTTTTTGGAACGCGAATGTCCCTGTGAACTCTTTGTCCAATCGTTTGTCCTTGTAGTCTCATCTTATCGTCTGAAACATCTGCAAATTCACTGATGTTATCACCAGATCTTAATCCTATGTAAGCATTCATTTTACTCATTACTTCTGATTCAAAATTAGCCATCATTTCATATTGTTCCTGTATTCCGCCAATCATAAGAGCACGATCTACTTGGTGATCCTTTAAGGATACAAAAGGGTAGCCACCGGCCTTATAAGCTTCCTTTACAAGTGCTACAACTAACTCTCTTTGAAGTCCGAAGTTTTCGATAAGAACTTTTTCTCCCTTCTGTAACTTAATTGAGTAATTTATGAGATTTTTTGCTAAAGTATCAATTCGTGAATCCTTCAATGTGTTTCCTCCTTCAATCCTTCATTTGGTCATTCCTATTGTACCCGATCTTGATAAAACATGGGCAAAGCTTGTGACACTGACAAAAAATTCTTGAAAGGAATGTCAATATAGATGGAGAATTTAGCTATTATGTAAAATTTATGTTTATAATAGAGAACATAGGGTATACAAAAACATGAGAAGTAGTACAGGAGGTGTTGGACATGATTATTATTTTATACTTAAGTGTAGCTCTAATAGCCATTGCATTTACTATTTTAGTTGTATATGTGTCAAAAACATTAAAAGCCTTACAAGCTACACTAACAAATGTAGCTGGAACATTATCAGGTCTTGAGAAGCAAATGGTAGGTATAACGACAGAAACAACAGAATTATTACATAAAACAAATGCCCTTGCAGAAGATATTCAACATAAGTCAGAAAAACTGAACAACGTTGTAGAATCAGTGAAGGATGTAGGTGACACGATTCAACAGCTTAATCTTACGGTTAAAAAGGTAACCACAACTGCTTCAGCCAATCTTGTAGAAAACCAAGATAAAATTAATCAAGTTGTTCAATGGAGTAATGCCGCAATGGATATCTGGGCAAAATGGAAACAGAAAAGTGAAAAAAAGCAACAATTCAATGGTTAACTGTATGGAAAAATAGAGGAGGTTGTCATCATGGCTAATAAAAGCAATGGTAAAGACTTTATTATCGGTTCACTCATTGGAGGGCTTGTTGGTGCTGCAACAGCATTATTTTTAGCCCCTAAATCTGGGAAAGAAATGCGAGATAATTTAGGCCAACAAGCATCAATGATGAAAGATCGTACAGGTAAGCTAACAAATGATGCACTAGAAAAGAGCTCAGATTTTGCAACGATAGCAAAAGATAAGACATCATCGCTTTCACAGGTAGTAACAGAGCAATCCTCTCAAATTATGGACAAAGTACGCTCAATCACAAAATCTTCAAACTCTGTAGAACAAACAGATGTCGTTGAAAAAGAAATAACGAACGCTTTAGAACAGTTGTCTGAAGAGACAATTACTGAAGAAAAACAAGACAAGACTCCACAGTTATCTGATGAAATGAAAGAAGTAATTGATTCTAAATTGGAAACACCTAAACAGGAAGATACTGAAGAGCAGGTAAAAGCAAATAGCTAATGCAAGCATAGCCTAGGGTGGATAAAACATAGGCAAGCTTCTCAAGTGGCTATAGAAAGGTGGTAGACATGAGTAACCAATCAATTGAATCAGTTGACCAATTTGAAGAACTTTTTCAAAAACACGATGAATTTTTATTTATTAAAAATAGTCTAACGTGTCCTATAAGCCAAGCGGCTTTTGAAGAATATCAAGAGTTTGCAGAAAAACATCAAGATTATCCTAGTTATTATTTGCATGTCCAAGATTCTCGTGACCTTTCTAATTATATTGCTGAAAAGTTCGGGATTAAGCATGAATCTCCTCAAGCGTTATTATTTAAAGCAAATGAAGTGGTATGGAATGCTTCCCACTGGAAGATCACATATGATGCGTTGAAAAAGGAAACTGTGGAATAACAAGAAAAGAGGATCACGCCCATCTGCGTAATCCTCTTTTTATTGCTTAGGGATTAATAAAATTATTGAAATGTGATAAATGCTTGATCTGGCTCCAGCAATCTTCCTTTTTTGCAAAAAAGAAAGATGCCTAGCTTCTTTACGGTCTGGACGCATTGAATTGAAGAAAGAACCGTCTACTATCCAATAGCTTCTTAATGCTCTAAGCTGATCAAGGAGCTTGCGCTTTTGTTCTTCATTGAACCTTTTCATGTGCCTTTATGACGCTATCAACAATATAAGAGCCGTTTTTTTGTGAAATTAACCCGACAACAGATCTTGATTCAATATCGAGTGCAACTCTTATGTCAGTATTGGTCATTTTGGTACACCTTCTTTAAACAGAAGTTCACATTTCTATAGCTTGATATCATATATGAAAACGATGTCTGTATCATAATATTTTGGTTATTTAGGCTGAATAGATTAGTTCGGCGCAATCACTTTACTGCATAAAAGCTTAAAAGCGTTTAAATGTTAAAGTTTTTAATGACAATCACCATTTTATGGTTTATAATTACAACTAATTAAAGAAAATGTACCACAATTTTATTGGACGAAGAAGAAAACATACCTAGGATACTTACGAGAATCTCAATAGATGTGGTTCGTCAAATTTTCAATTTTGAATGCGAAAGGATGAGAGAGATGAGTAATGCAGAATTAGAAGCATTAAGAGAAAGAGCAGATGAGATTAACTTACAGATTTTAAAGTTAATTAATGAGCGAGGTAGAGTTGTTCAAGAAATTGGGAAAGCAAAAGAAGCCCAAGGTGTCAATCGTTATGATCCTGTTCGCGAGCGTAAAATGTTAAATAGTATTAAAGAATATAACGATGGCCCATTTCTAGATTCAACACTACAACATATCTTTAAAGAAATCTTTAAGGCTGGCTTGGAGTTACAAGAAGATGATCATAGCAAAGCATTGCTAGTATCGCGTAAGAAAAAGCCGGAGGATACAATTGTTGAAGTGAACGGTGTAAGGATTGGTGATGGAAGCCAATCATTTATAATAGGTCCATGTGCAGTTGAAAGCTATGAGCAGGTAGCCGCTGTTGCAGAGCAAGCGGTAAAACAGGGAATTAAAATCTTGCGCGGCGGTGCTTTTAAACCGCGTACTAGCCCTTATGATTTCCAAGGTCTTGGTTTAGAAGGTTTGAAAATTTTAAGAAAAGTTGGGGATGAGTATGGATTAGCGATTATTAGTGAAATCGTCAATCCAGCAGATATCGAACTAGCTTTAGATTATGTTGATATTATTCAAATTGGTGCACGTAATATGCAAAATTTTGAATTATTAAAGGCAGCTGGGGCTGTTCGTAAGCCTGTCCTTTTAAAACGTGGCATTGCAGCGACAATTGATGAATTTGTCAATGCTGCAGAATATATTATTTCACAGGGAAATGATCAGATTATTCTTTGTGAGCGAGGAATTCGTACGTATGAGCGTGCGACAAGAAACACATTAGATATTTCAGCTGTTCCTATCTTAAAACAAGAAACTCACTTACCTGTTTTTGTTGATGTTACTCATTCAACAGGTAGAAGAGATCTTCTAGTTCCGACAGCGAAAGCAGCACTTGCAATTGGAGCAGATGGTGTAATGGCAGAGGTTCATCCTGATCCAGCAGTTGCTTTATCTGACTCCGCACAACAAATGGATTTTGATCAATTTGACCAATTTATTTCAGAATTAAAGCCTTTAGTAAAAGTAAACGTATAAAAATTTAATTTTTTGGAAAGAAGTTGACTTTAATAGTAATTTTCCCTAGCAATTCTTGGTAGGAAAAATTACTAAAAAATAAGTCAGCTTCTTTTTTGTTTTTTATTCATAAAAGTGAGAATTTAAGGCAAAATGGTAGTAAGCAAATAAATACTCAGGAAAAAGTATAAAATCTGTGAAAAAACGAACAAATATGTGACAACAGCTTAAAAATAGGTTGAAATAGATTGCAGACGTTTTCAGAGTATCGTATGATAAGTTACATAGAATTGGGTTTACGACAGGACGTAACAACTTTCTACATATTTATAATGGAATAAATATAAACGAAACAGAAAATAAATGTTTTTATGTAACAGAAGGAGTGTTTTATATGTCAAGTGTAACAATATATGATGTAGCTCGTGAGGCAAATGTGTCAATGGCAACTGTCTCTCGTGTAGTTAACGGAAATCCAAATGTAAAACCTACAACTAGAAAAAAGGTTCTCGATGCAATTGAGAGATTAGGCTATCGTCCTAATGCAGTAGCGAGAGGTCTTGCTAGTAAGAAAACGACAACAGTGGGGGTTATTATCCCTGATATTTCAAGTACTTTCTATTCTGAACTTGCACGTGGAATTGAAGACATTGCCACGATGTACAAGTACAATATTATCTTAAGTAATTCTGATCAAAATAAAGATAAAGAACTACATCTATTAAATACAATGCTTGGTAAGCAGGTAGACGGTATAGTATTTATGAGTGGGAATGTATCAGAAGAGTTAGTTGAACAATTCAAACGCTCCCCTGTACCAATTGTTTTAGCTGCATCTGTTGATTTAACCAATACAACACCTTCTGTTAACATTAACTATGAACAAGCTGCTTACGATGTTATTTCAATGCTTATTGAAAAAGGACATAAAAGAATAGCTTATGTTGAGGGGCCAGCTGAAGAACCGGTTAACCGCCTGAAAAAATCAGTAGGTTATAGACGTGCACTTGAGGATGCAGGATTACCTTTTGATGAGGATTTAGTCGTTGAAGGTGATTACTCTTACGATTCAGGTATTGAAGCTTTTGAAAAAATTGATGAATTAAACGAAAAGCCAACAGCTATATTTGTAGGAACAGATGAAATGGCTTTAGGAGTTATTCATGGGGCCCAAGATAGAAACTACTCGATTCCATCTGATTTCGAAATCGTTGGCTTTGATAACACGAGATTAGCAACGATGGTTCGTCCACAGCTAACAACTGTTGTACAGCCTACTTATGATATCGGAGCTGTAGCAATGCGTTTATTAACAAAGTATATGAACAAAGAAGAAGTTGAAAACCATATCGTTGAACTTCCACATCGAGTTGAATATAGACAATCAACGAAGTAATAATTGTCTAAAAGATAGAGAACGAGCTATTCATTTTGAATTGCTCGTTCTTTTGAATATTAAAAACTGAAAAGAGGGCTGGGTTCTATTCGCTATCTACTTAATTCGGCCGAATCGGAAGCAATGCTTTTTCTACAGTCAAAGCATTTTTTTTCTCAATTTCTGCTTTTCTTGGAATAGGTTTATACATGTCGTTTGAATCATACCAGCGATTAGGTAATCGAACAGGAGATTTTTTTTGCCATTTATCAATCCAAGTTTTTGGCAAGTGCTCGGGTACATTGATTTGATTCATTTCAAGCCAAATTAAGCTCCAAGCTCTTGGTACAACACGCCAAATGTCATACCCACCACCACCAACAGCAATCCACCGTCCATTACAGTATTTATGAGCGA
>JAPSLU010000269.1 GCA_031180405.1 Bacillus sp. (in: firmicutes)
GCCGCTAGACTTGATACAGGGCTGTTTACTTCAAGTTACTATTAGCAACAAAGATTACGAAAACACCCTTTGTAATAAGAAAGTATAAAATTAACTAAGTCTATGGTCATTGGGACTAGCGATAAGCAAAGTTCTTCTACGATTATAAAGAATTTAGGTGAAATAGGTGGAATTTCATATCATTACAGACGGAAAACAAACGGTCGATGAATTGACAAGTCGGCTGGCTGTGATTCAAAAGGAAGTCGACTATATCCATATCCGTGAAAAGAGTAAATCAGCTTCTGAAGTAATGAGACTTGTTTCAAATTTAATAAAACAAGGAGTACCAAAAGAAAAGCTCGTCATAAATGACAGACTCGATGTAGCTATTTTACATAACATTCCGACTCTCCACTTACCAAGCCATGGTTTTACTATTAAAAAGGTGAAAGAATATAAACCATTCTTAAGAGTAGGAAGGTCGATTCATTCTCTAGAAGAAGCCATACAATGTGAGCAAGAAGGGGCGGATTATCTTTTATATGGACATATCTTTGAAACTACATCAAAGGCGGATCTATTGCCAAGAGGTGTTGAACAGTTATCGAAGATATGTGAAAGTGTAAAAATTCCTGTTGTTGCAATTGGAGGGATTACACAAGAGACAATAAAGAAGTTAGAACATACGAATGTTCATGGTGTGGCATTGATGTCTTATGTGATGGCAAGTGAAGATCCGGTACGCTCATTAAATAAACTAAAAGAGAGAGTACTAGAGGGGAGATATCAATGAGCAAACGATATGAAGTAGGAATTGTTGGTGGTGGAATAATAGGACAATCTATTGCTTATCAGTTGGCTAAAGAAGGTGTATCTGTCCTTGTGCTAGAGAGTCAAAAAAGCGGAGCTGGTGCTACAAGTGCTGCAGCAGGAATGCTTGGTGCAAATTCCGAGCTTGAAAATAAGGATGCGTTCTTTCAGTTTGCGAAGGAAAGTCAACGACAATATCATATTTTAGGTGATGAATTGTCAGAATTATCACAGATTAATATTCAACTAGTTGATAAGGGGATGTATAAAGTTGCTTTTACAGATGAAGAAGCGGCAAACCTGAAAAAAGCGGTTGAACAACATGAAGAGCTTGAATGGCATACAAATGAAACAGTTCTAAACAATGAGCCATTTTTAGCGAGTACTATTAAGGGAGCCCTTCATATCCCTGAGGATGGGCATGTATCACCTGTACATGTTTGTCAGGCTTTTACAAAGTCAGCTAGTTTGCTAGGCGCAAAATTTATAGAAAATGCACCTGTACATTCAATCAAAAAAAAGCAAGCAAATGAGTATGTTCTTTCCACACCTCAAGAGGACTATACGTGCAATCAAGTTGTCATTGCAAATGGTGTGTGGAGTGGTTTTTTCTTTAAGCAATTAGGTTTACCTAATGGAATGAGACCTGTTAAAGGGGAATGTCTTGCGGTAGAAAGTAATGAAATACATTTAGAAAAAACTATTTTTTACGATCACTGCTACATTGTTCCGAAAGGTGATGGAAGGTTTCTCATTGGAGCAACAATGGTCGAGGATGATTGGAATACAACTCCTTCGCTTGGAGGAATTCAATCTTTGATAGGAAAAATTACTCCTTTGATGCCTAGCATTTCTTCTGCCAAATTGGTAAATACTTGGGCTGGGCTACGTCCACAATCAGATGATGGAAAGCCGTATATAGGGCAGCATCCTGAGGATGAAAATATATTTTTTGCAACAGGACATTACCGTAATGGCATCCTTCTTGCCCCGAAAACAGGAATGATGATAAGAGATTTAATTTTAAAAAGAAAACTAGATGAAAAATATGTTCGCATCTTTTCGATTACGCGAAACTTATCACAATCTGTGAGGTGATGATATGAGTATCAAGTTAAATGGTGAATTTGTAGATTTAAATGATGAAGTTAAGACTGTTCAGCAGTTATTAGCTTTTTATCAATTAGAGAATCGATTAGTTATTGTTGAACATAATCGAGACATTATTCTAAAGGATCAATATGAATCAACAACCATTCAAAATGGGGATGAAATTGAGCTAGTACATTTTGTAGGAGGAGGATGATTGTATGTTAAAAATTGCTGATAAAGTATTTCAATCAAGATTATTATTAGGGACTGGGAAATATCCAACATTTGAGATTCAAAAGGAGGCAGTTGCCCAATCAGAAGCTGAAATCTTAACGTTTGCTGTTCGACGAATGAATATTTTTGAACAATCACAACCAAATTTCCTAGAGCAGTTAGATGTGTCCAAATATACGCTTTTACCAAATACAGCTGGTGCAAAAACAGCTGAAGAGGCTGTGAGAATTGCGAAGCTTGCAAAAGCATCAGGACTATGTGACATGATCAAAGTAGAGGTTATTGGTTGTGACCGTTCTTTGCTTCCAGATCCTGTTGAGACACTAAAAGCGAGCGAAATGCTGTTAGAAGAAGGATTTATTGTGTTACCTTATACATCAGATGATGTTGTGCTTGCCAGAAGATTAGAAGAATTAGGAGTGCACGCGATTATGCCTGGTGCTTCCCCGATCGGTTCTGGTCAAGGATTATTAAATCCTCTTAATCTATCATTCATTATTGAGCAATCAAAGGTACCAGTTATCATTGATGCTGGGATTGGTTCTCCTGCTGATGCTGCATTAGCCATGGAGCTTGGCGCGGATGGAGTTCTATTAAATACAGCTGTTTCAGCTGCTGCAGATCCTGTAAAAATGGCTGTTGCCATGAAGCTGGCTATTGAAGCTGGCAGGTTAGGGTATGAAGCTGGTAGAATAGCTAAAAAAGACTATGCAATCGCAAGTAGTCCAACAGAAGGAATGATTACAACTTAATGGAACGCTATTCAAGACAAATGCTATTCGCTCCGATTGGAGAAAAAGGTCAAGAAAAAATCCGAGAAAAGCATATTTTAATTGTTGGAGCAGGTGCTTTAGGAACTGCTAATGCTGAAATGATAGCACGTGCTGGAATTGGAAAATTAACGATTGTTGATCGCGACTATGTGGAATGGAGTAATTTGCAACGACAACAACTTTATATTGAAGAGGATGCACAAAATCGTATACCAAAAGCTGTTGCTGCAAAGCTTCATCTTGAAAAAATCAATTCGGAAGTAGAAGTACAATCATATGTTGAGGATGTTACCTCTGCTACTATTGAAGAACTAGCAGAAGGTGTTGATCTAATCCTAGATGCCACAGATAACTTTGAAACAAGATTATTAATCAATGATTTATCTCTAAAAAATAAGATTCCATGGATTTACGGAGGCTGTGTCGGTAGCTATGGATTATCATTTACGATCATTCCAGATGAAACACCTTGCTTACATTGTTTGCTAAAACACATTCCGTTTGATGGAATGACATGTGATACGGTCGGCGTCATTTCACCGATTGTTAGCATGGTGGCTTCCCATCAAACAGCTGAAGCGTTAAAGCTTCTTGTCGGGGATCAAGAAAATCGTCGCGGTAAGCTTGTATCGTTTGATTTATGGAAAAATCAATATTCATCCATTAACATGGATCGTTTAAAAAATGAAGCGTGCCCGACTTGTGGATCAAGTCCAGTGTATCCTTACTTAACCGCTGAAATGGAAACAAAGGCTGCGGTCCTATGTGGAAGAGATACTGTTCAGATTAGACCAAGTGAAGGGAAGCAATTTTCATTTGAGCTAGTGGCAGACCGAGTGAAGCCAATAGCAGATGCCTACTTAGAAAATCCATTTTTAATGTCTTTTACATTTGGTGAGCATAGAATTGTTCTTTTTAAAGACGGACGTGCCTTAATACATGGCACTAAGGATATATCAGAAGCAAAGAAGATTTATCATCGCTACGTTGGATAGCGTGGAAGAAAAAACATGACAGTATCTCCTGCTCTTATGGTTACTAAGAACACATTTCTTGCGAAAGAGTAGGGGTTCGGGCTGATCGAAAAAAATCTTATATAGTACAGAAAGTTAGAACTGATTCCCGCTAAGTAATATGGCAAACCGAAATAGTTGCCAGTATATTAGTGGAGTCAGTTTTTTTAGAAGATAGGAAAAAACCTATTTTTTATGTTGAGCTCCATAAATAATGAATTAGCACTTTTTCTTAATCAGTGATATAATTATAACCAGGTACTAATAACATGTATTAATTAAGGAGGATGTACATGAATTTATCACTACAGGGACGTAATATCGTCGTTATGGGAGTAGCAAATAAACGTAGTATTGCTTGGGGAATAGCGCGTTCTTTACATAATGCTGGTGCACGGTTAATTTTCACATATGCTGGTGAGCGCCTAGAAAAATCAGTTCGCGACTTGGCTGAATCCTTAGAAGGCAATGATTCACTTGTCATACCTTGTGATATTACGAATGATGAAGAAATTAAAACATGCTTCGAAACAATTAAAGCTGAGGTTGGTGTTATTCACGGTATTGCTCACTGTATCGCTTTTGCAAATAAGGAAGAGCTTCAAGGTGAGTATTTAAACACAACTCGTGACGGGTTCTTACTTGCTCAAAACATCAGCTCATATTCGTTAACAGCTGTTGCAAAAGAAGCTAGAGGCCTATTAACAGAGGGCGGAAGCATTGTTACATTAACATATCTTGGTGGTGAGCGTGTATTACCTAATTATAACGTAATGGGTGTCGCGAAAGCTTCTCTAGAAGCAAGTGTAAGATACTTAGCAAGTGACCTTGGGAAAGATGGCATCCGTGTGAATTCAATCTCAGCTGGTCCGATTCGTACTCTTTCTGCAAAGGGTATAAGTGACTTTAACTCAATCCTAAAAGATATTGAAGAGCGTTCACCACTTCGTCGTACAACAACACCAGAGGAAGTTGGCGATACTGCATTATTCTTATTCAGCGAATTATCTAGAGGGATGACAGGAGAAAATCTTCATGTTGACTCTGGGTACCATATTTTAGCTTAATAGATAATACAGAAGGCAATGTAGGTGACTGGATCCATTTGTGATGAGTCACCTTTTTGCATAATTAATTGTTTTATAGGACAGTATGTCTTGCAATAAAAGCTGCTCTGTTCTCCGGCTCTGACAACAGTGTTCTAGCTGACTGACGTTTTAAAATGGTTCCATTTTGAACAAGGATAATCTCATCTGCCACATCAACGATGACAGACTTTCTTTTACTGTTTGGATGCGCAATTTCAATACATTCTCTGGCATATTCATTTATATCAGGGAACGGTGATGTTGGTTTAGCAATAAAGAAACCCTGTCCAAACTCAATACCTAAGTTCATCACTCGTTGTAATTCAGACTCTGTTTCAATTCCTTCTCCAATAATTTTACTATTCATTTTCTTCGCAAACGTAACAAATGCTTCTAATATATTTGATTTTACTTCATTATGGTCAATCCCACTGATTAATGAACGATCAACTTTAATATAATCTGGCATTAACTCAGATATGGCTTGTAGGGAGGAATAGCCTGCACCAGCATCATCAATGGCAATTTGAAAGCCCTGCTCACGGTAATGATTTAATGCATTACGAAATGCCTCAAAATCATTGATCGCATTTCTTTCAGTAATTTCAAACACGACATTTTGCGGTTTAATACCATATTGTTTTAGCAACGAAATGGTATGACCCGGATTAAATTCTTTATCATAAATCACTTGTGAATTTAAATTAATGAATAGTTTCTTCTCATTTAGACTATCTTTGCTTGCCTCGAAGGTTTTCTCTCTTGCTACCTTTTCAAGTGCATATAATAAACCTTCCTTTTCAGCATAAGGAAATAGAGAATCGGGGAGGTAAAACGGACTATTGATTGGTCCTCGTGATAGTGCTTCAAATCCAAAGATAGTGTTTGTATGAAAATGAACAATTGGTTGAAAATGGACGGTAAGGAGCTTTTGATGGAGGATTTTTTCCAATTCTCCCCTTAAGTTTAGTTCATTTCTATGTAAATCAAGACGTGCATTGTTCATATGAAGACTCCTTTATTGACATCCATGATGGGTAGATCGATAACTTTACTGCGTAATTCGACAATACCAGTTATTTATTAAGGGAAAGTAAAGCTATTGTTAATTTTAGGTT
>JAPSLU010000270.1 GCA_031180405.1 Bacillus sp. (in: firmicutes)
ACCATAAGTGCCCCTTGACACCCAGCTAACACAGCTGCATAAATTGCAATGGCAGCAACAACTGTTTTTCCAGAGCCAACATCACCCTGCAATAAACGATTCATACGGTAAGGTGACGTCATATCTTGTAATATTTCATTTACAACTCTCGATTGTGCGTTAGTAAGAGGAAAAGGTAAGGCATCGATAAATTTCCTATGTGTCTCTTGTGAGTATTGGTGAACAACACCTTGTGTTTGCTCTCGTTGGACTTTCCTCAAAGCTTGCATTTTAAGTTGAAACAGTAAAAATTCTTCGTAAACAAAACGTCGACGAGCTAATTTTAGATGTTCTTTTTCAAGAGGTGCATGTATCGTTTGTAGTGCCTCTCTTCTCGTCATTAATTTATATTTTTGTAATAGATCAGTAGGTAGAATTTCGACAACTTCATTTATATACTCTGATAACGCAACAGAAACAAATTTTCTCATACCTTTAACAGTTAATTTTCCTTTTACAGAATAGACAGGCTCGATCCCTGTTACCTCTTGCTTTGGTCCAAAATTAAGCTGTTGAACGGTAATAGTTTGTCTATGCTTATCCCATTTACCTGTTACGGCTATAGTTGAGTCGATTGCAAGTTTATTTTTAAAGTAAGGACGATTAAAGCAAACAACAGATAAGAGATAACGTCCTACTAACAAGCGAAATGTTAACCGGGAACGCTTCTTCCCAAAAAAGGTAAGAATAGGTTCACTATGAACCCTTCCCTCAACTGTCACCCGTTCATCATGCTTTACGTCTTCTAAATCTCGCAAGCTGTTATCATCATATCTATAAGGAAAATATTCTAGTAAATCATGTATGGTATAAATTCCTACATCATTTAGGAGCTCCTCTGTCTCACTCCCTACTCCTTTTAAGTTGGAAATTGGTTCTAATAGTTTATTTTTCACCATTATTTTTGCGTTTCTCCAAAGGATTTTTGCCATGAAATGTTGGCCAAATGGAGTCGCAACTAACCCTCCTTATGCAGTTTCTTCTCAGTGCGCTACGAAAAGATTGACCAATTTTTCCGCACCGCCTCTATCGCTTTAACACATGGAATTTCTGCTTGTAAACACTCGCAAAAGAACCATTCGCTGCGCACGTTGCATTGCGTTTCACACATGGATAAACCTTTATTAACCACAATGATTTATCGCACTTTTTAGGTCAGGGAACATTCGTTTCCTACTTTTTAGTTTAACAGATTTTACGAAAAAACGGCATGTTAAGAGAATTCTTGAAAACAGACAGATTATTCTAATACTTAAATTTTAAACTCAATAAGAAAACAAAAAACCCAGTTGAACTGAGTTTTTTGTTTTCTTATTCAACTGAAAAAATATAAGAATATAAAGGTTGGTCACCTTTATGAACTTCGACTTCAACTTCTTCAAACGTCTCTTCTACAAATTTAAGGAGCAATTCTGTTTCTTGATCTGAAGCGTCTTCTCCTTGGATGATTGTGAGGATTTCATCCTCCTCTGAAATCATTTCAGTAAGTAGTTTTTTAGAAGCTGAAAGTTGATCATTATCAGTTATAACAATCTTACCGTTTGAGATACCCATAAAATCACCTTTTGAAATATCGAGGCCATCAATATTTGTATCACGAACAGCATAAGTGATTTGACCACTCTTCACGTGTTTTAATGCTTCGCTCATTGGTCCCACAACTTCTTCCGGTTCAGCAGTTGGGTTAAATGCAAGCAGTGCTGCCATTCCCTGTGGAACTGTCTTTGATGGAATCACAATGACATTATCTTCAACTACAGATGCAGCTTGCTCGGCAGCCATGACAATATTTGAATTGTTAGGTAGTATGATAATATTTTCTGCATTTACATCATGGATGGCTTTAACAATATCCTCTGTACTTGGATTCATTGTTTGACCACCTTCAATGACTGTATTAGCTCCAATGCTTCTAAATAATTCAGCAATCCCTTTACCCATTGATACTGCCACAATACCATATTTGTTTTTTTCCTTTTTTAGGTCTGTGTTCACAGATGTTATTGATTGTGGCTTTTCCCCGACGATATCAGTATGTTGCTGTCTCATATTTTCGATTTTCATATTTATGAGATTTCCATACTTCTGTCCGTATGATAGAACTTCACCTGGATATTCCGCGTGTATATGTACTTTGGCTAACTCGTCATCAGCAATGACTAATAATGAATCACCAAATCTGCTTAGATCATTTCTAAAAGTTTCTTCATTAAATGGTGTTTTCTTATGTTCAAAGCGAACCATAAATTCAGTGCAATAACCAAATTCAATATCTTCAGTATTTATATGGCTTTGGACACTTTTATGATGCTCAGCACTCACAAGCTCATCCATTGACGTTGTCACAACATTAGATGTTTCAAGCTTTTCACCCCTTAAAACAGCTAAAAAGCCTTCATATACAAATACTAAGCCTTGACCACCGCTATCCACTACACCCACTTCTTTAAGTACAGGTAAAAGATCTGGAGTACGCTTTAATGATGCTTCAGCTTCTTTTAACGTGATCTCCATTAAGCTTGTAATAGATGACTCTGTCTCAGATGCACGTACTGCAGCTCTTGCTGCATCTTTTGCAACAGTTAAAATCGTTCCTTCAACTGGTTTCATGACTGCTTTGTAAGCAGTATCAACACCTGCCTGTAAGGCAGCTGCAAACTCAGCAGCATCGATTGTTGCTTTAGCTTCTATTGACTTAGAAAAACCTCTAAATAATTGTGAAAGTATAACACCGGAATTCCCACGAGCACCCATTAAAAGGCCCTTTGAAAGCGCATTACCGACTTTCCCGATGTGATCTACAAGATTATTTTTTACCTCTTTTGCGCCTGATGTCATTGATAAGTTCATATTTGTTCCAGTATCTCCATCAGGAACTGGAAAAACATTGAGAGCATCGACTAATTTTGCATTATTTGATAGGTGGTTCGCACCTTGCAAAATCATCTCTGCAAATTGCTTACCATCTAAGGTTGTTTTTGACACAGGTAGTTTCCTCCTTACTACGGGTTCGCTACACGAACACCTTGCACAAAAATATTTACAGAATCAACAGCAAGTCCAACCGTCTTATCTAACGTATACCTAACTTTCGTTTGAACGTTATGTGCGACTTCAGAAATTTTTGTACCATAGCTGACGATAATATACATATCAATATGAATCAAATCATCTTCTTGACGAACAATTACGCCTCTGCTAAAGTTTTCTTTTCTTAGAATGTCCGTAAGACCATCTTTTATTTGATTCTTTGATGCCATTCCAACAATACCATAGCAATCAATAGCTGCACCACCTGTAATGGTAGCAATAACTTCGTTGGTAATATCGATTTGTCCGTACTTTGTTTTTAATTCAATGGACATGTTGGTTCCCCCTTTGGAATTGTTCGCACTGGCTATAGTTATTTTACTATAAGCATCCACATTTTAAAAGCGATTATAAGTCCTAGGCGAAAATACAGCACTACTATTATATACAACAATACATAAAATACTATGTCAAGGAAAAATTCTTGAAAGACTACCGCAGAAGTATTGCATTCTATTGGTAGTTATGATAAATTATTAAAGTATCTCATGGCTATGTACATGACTAACGTAAAATATGTAAGGCTTTTTTGTAAGTAAGGAGGGAATAACATGGCACGTAAATGCGTTGTTACTGGTAGAAAAACTCGCTCAGGTAATGCTCGTTCACACGCGATGAACGCTAACAAACGTACTTGGGGCGCAAACCTTCAAAAAGTTCGCATCTTAGTTAACGGAAAACCAAAAAGAGTATATGTATCTGCTCGCGCTTTAAGATCAGGTAAAGTTGAGAGAGTTTAATTTTCATTAAGCTCACTCTAATTTATTCTCTTACCTTGAGAATATAGATTCCTATAAAGCGAAACAAAGAAAAAAGCACCGAGATTTCGGTGCTTTTTTCTTAATCTTTTTTAAACGAACCGAGCATTGCTCGAACTATTCCTCCTAAAAACTTCGGTAACTTAAACGTATAAAATTTCATTGTTTCCCTCCTCAACCAAATCATTAAACAGGTTTTAAAAAAGCTTGTTCATAGGTGTTAGATACGCCAAAAAAATGGTATGAATCAATTCTCTAAAAATTATATTCAGTTGTATTTAAAAAAATGACGCTATCCTGTTCTTTGACCAAATAGTTAATCTCGGCTTCTTATCATTAATAATATGCCCTCTCGGAAAGAAAAAGTACCTTCATTATGCATGAGTTCATTACTAATACATAATGTTGACCCAATCCTGATATGACAATTTTTTAATGGATATTTAAATCCAATTAAAGTTAAGCCTTGCACATCAGGACTCACAGCAACAAATGAAATATAGTCCCACTCGTTTTGCCTCTTTACTGTATATGTTCCTGGAGAGTAGAGCGTGATTTTATTTTGTCGATCAATTAAATCAATTTTTGCTAGAGTTGATGTGGATTTCATAAGAAGATGGATATTCCCAAGCAAATGATCTATTCTACCCCCAGTTGCACCAAAGATAAGAATTTGATCTGGTTTTTGAGCTATGGCCCAATTTAATGCAATTTCGGTATCTGTCTTATCTTTCTCTGTAGGCAAAGTAGATAAGTCTGGAATTTTTGCTTTGAGATGTTCGTGTTCCTGTGTTGAAATTGAATCAAAATCCCCAAAAGCATAATCTATAGGTAAGCATAAGTCTAATAGATAACGAGCACCTCTATCAATTCCTACCCAAATCATTTCCTCGGATTTAAATCGTGTTAAATCAGCAAGATTTTCCATTGGTCCTCCTGCCACTAGAGCAATTGTTGTCATTGATCTTCCTTCTTCCAATCATTTTATTGAAAATAACAAAAAAGCCTGGCATATATATATGCCAGAACTTTATTTCTCTTACATATTATCATCGTAATCATATCTAAAGCCATCTAATTGTGCATTAGCACTAATCCCACTGTTTTTCAGCTTATTTAACAAAGCTTCAATTTGTATAATCTCTTGATTATCGGAACTTTTTTGAGAAACAGCCATTAAAGCATGTTCCATAATTGCCATTTCTTCCTTACTCATATTCATATCATTAACCCCCTATTTATGTTCTTGCCTTACGTTAAATAGGATGGTTCAATTTCAATAATTTTATAAAATTAAATAGTTACGAATGAACAGCTTGTTTCAAACTTTGAATAGCAGCATGTCGATCGGGATTATTATAGATAAACGATCCTGCAACAAGGACATTCGCTCCAGCTTCTACACATAGCTTTGCTGTTTCTTCATTTACTCCACCATCAACTTCAATATCGATCGAGAGATTTTTTTCTTTCACCAATTCTGTCAATTGCTTAATCTTTGGTAACACTTGTGGAATGAATGTTTGACCACCAAATCCAGGATTGACCGTCATGAACAGTACCATATCAATGTCTTCTAAGATGTGAATAATTGATTCTACAGGTGTGTGTGGATTTAATACAACACCAGACTTCACACCTTCAGATTTTATTAATTGTAGTGTTCGGTGTAAATGTGTGCACGCCTCAACATGTACAGTGATAATATCCGCACCAGCATTTGCAAACTCTTTTATATAAGAATCTGGTTTTTCAATCATCAAATGTACATCTAATGGAAGTTTGGTAATAGGACGAATTGCCTCAACGATTAACGGACCAATTGTAATATTAGGTACAAAGTGACCATCCATTACGTCAACATGAATGTAATCTGCTCCCCCTTTCTCCACATCTTTTATTTCCTCTCCAAGTTTCGCAAAATTTGCCGATAAAATAGACGGAGCAATTTTTATCATACTAATACCTCGGCTTTCTATCTTTTATTTCTTCAACAAACGTTAAATAATGTTCATATCGGTACTGTGGAATAACTCCAGCTTCCACCGCTTCTTTTACTTTACATTTCGGTTCTTTTACATGTGTGCATCCACGGAATTTGCAATCTCTACTTCGTTCTCTCATTTCTGGGAAACAATATGTAAG
>JAPSLU010000271.1 GCA_031180405.1 Bacillus sp. (in: firmicutes)
ACTTCCCCTGGCCCATATTGACCTCTAACAACTTCTAAACTCACAACTTCCTTCTTTATAGGACGAACAGCTCCAATGACTTTCCTTTTTTCTTGTCGAATATCCTTGGCAGACAAACCTGAAGGCAGGTGCATTCCTACCATCATGAGCAGTTGTAGCATATGATTTTGAAACATATCTCGTATGGCTCCTGCTTGATCATAGTAGGCTGCTCGTTTTTCCACTCCTACCGTCTCACTTGCCGTAATTTGGACATTAGCAATGTGTTCATTATTCCAAAGCGTTTGAAGAACCGGATTTGCAAATTCCAATGCTTCAAGATTTTGAACCATCGGTTTACCTAAATAATGATCGATTCGATAGATTTCCTCTTCATCAAAAGCAGTTGTTAGTTTTTCATTTAACTGTCGAGCAGAATTCAAATCATGCCCGAATGGCTTTTCGATGATAAGCCGCTTCCATCCATTTGTGTTCCCTAATCCACATTCGTTTATTTTTACCGCAATGACATCAAAAAATTGTGGAGCGACCGATAAGTAAAACAACCTATTTTCCGGAATATGTAATTCCTTTTCACGATTCTCAATAAGTGATAGTAACCGTTTATACTCTTGCTCTTGTGTCACGTCAACCTTACAGTATCGAATTTGTTTCATGAATTCACTCATCTTAGAATCGAGGGATTTATTTAATGAAAAGGATTTGATGGATTGTCTAACATGATCGTGAAATTCTTCATCCGTAAGCTCAGTAATACTCGATCCTATAAATGAAAATGAAGTTGGTAGCTTTTGATTTAGAAATAATTCAAATAAAGCGGGGATAATTTTTCTCCTTGCCAAATCACCGGTTGCTCCAAATAAAACAAAAGTTGAAGAATCCATTTACAGCCCTCCTTCATTCAGAATGTTTTATGTTATTGTGTCCGATTTTCTTTTTATTTATCGATATTGAATGCTTGTCATAATCTTAAAAAGTCCTTGATGAGTTACCACCAGTTATTCTTACACGAAAAGGGCTGCCTCAAAAGAGACAGCCTTCAAGAATAGATTCAAAGTGACTGTATAGGCACAATGTCTACGTTTAGCCACACCATTTTTGTATCTATTTAAGTTTTCGTTCTTTTTCCAACCTTATAACCAACATAAAAGATTAGTATCGTGTACCCAATAATCATCAAAATAGAAGTAGGTATTGTTTGAATAAAGGTAAAAAGTGCAGTGGAAATTTTCAAGATCTGTGGAAGTAATTGATCTTTTGTAGATAGGTAATAAAGATGTACTATAAACAAGCCAAAAAAGATAAAAAAAGAAGCTCGTAGGAGTTGCATGTATTTCGTTTCTTTATTTTGTTTCCCTTTGTTTTTGTTTGGGTTATTTTTTACCACTGCCATACCCTGCACCTCATTCTATCATTCTATTTGATTTTAGTATGAAGGATTGAAATACCTTAATCAAGATTTCTATAGTTGGTAAAGCGAATCACAGATAAATAAAAGACGCAATCATCAGTAAAGAATCGCAATAAAAATGGACCAACAAATGGTCCATAATCTGTTAATAACATTATTTCATGTCTATTTTCAAATTCATAAATATAAGTCCAGTAAACTCTATCATAGTTATATATTGGAACATTTATATCGTATGAATACAAATTTAATCTCTCATATAGACAACTTTCCTCACTCCCTTCACATATGTGTTTGTGAACGGAGTGTAATTTTCCCTATTTCCTTTTCATAAAATAGATATTGATAGCTGAAAAATAAAGGATTGATGCTGTTAAATTAAACAATGAAAATTCCTGTATTTTTTTTTGTTTCATTATCAAATCTTCCCTGTAGATTATTTCTAAATTCTCATTAACTGATACTGGGATCGTAATGATTGATGTCACTAAACTCAGAAAAACAATCACTCCATAAACATTCAGCAAGGATCTAATACTAACATTCTTCTTGTTAACGATTTTAATATTTTTAGATGTTTGAGGATTAATTTCCAATTGTCTCCCCCCATTCTCCAACTTACTATTATACGGATTGGAAAGGAGAAAGTCTCGTACCTTCCTAAGAAAAAATGTTCCCTTTATAAATGACCTTTTTTTAATTAGAGGTATCGCTTATTTTTTCAACAACATATTTTGCATCATATCCAACACCTTGAAGTAATGCTGAGCCACGTCGATATTGCCACGGTAAACCAATAAAATACAATCCATTAATCTGTGAGACGCCTCGATGATGTAGGACTTTTCCATCCTCATTCAACACGCCATCAATTTTAAGCCAAGAAAATTCTGTTTTAAAACCTGTAGCCCATATAATATTCCGAACTTCCAGTGATGTTGAATCTTCAAAAATCACTTGATTTTGTGTCCCTTCTATTACTCGTTTTTTTAAGATTACTTTTTTTTGATTTATTATCTCTTTCAATTCAAATCCAAAGATAAGGTCTCCCTTTTGTTGAATGAGTTGTCCTACTAGTGAATTATTTGTTGCGTTTAAGATTCCTATTTTGTCAAACCACCAGAAAATACTCTTTTTATTGACAATTAAAGGTAAATATCTTAATTTTTTACTAACCGCTAAAAATGTTTCTCTTTCTTTAGATAATTCAACCGCTATTTGTGCACCGCTATTTCCGCCACCTACTACTAGAACGTTACCATCTACCAACTGGTTAGGGTTTTTATATTGAGATGAGTGAAGTTGATTGACGTTGCTTGACAAATTCATTGATATTTTGGGGATAATTGGTGTTTGAAAAGGACCGGTAGCACTGACAAGGTTTTTCGCCACGTATTCCTTTGTTTTTGTTCTTATTAAAAAGTTACCGTTCATCTTTGAAATGTCCACAACCTCTGATTGGAACTTTATAGGAATATTGAAACTGAAAGCATATTTTTTCAGGTATGTCACTACCTCATCTTTAGTAGGTGAGCCTTGTGCTTCTCCTTCAAAGTCCATACCCGGCAAGGAACAATACATTCGAGAAGTAAATAACACTAAAGAGTCATATCTTTCTTTCCAACTCTCTCCTACTTCATTACCTTTTTCTAAAAGGAGAAAGTTTTGGTTGGACAGCTTTAAATAATAACCAACTGCAAGTCCGGCTTGACCAGCTCCTATTACGATTGTGTCGTACATGTTCGTTCACCTCTCTACATGTTTATATGTTCATATATTAAGTTTAATTTTTCTTTTGTAATTCTTTTACAAATAAAATAATGATGAGTTGGGCGAATTCTATCACTTTTTGTCTAATCGAAAATATAACCTGAATTTCGAAAATAACTTTTAATAATCGCTCGTTAAATCTTCACTTTCGAAATTAAACTACGGTAAATCGAAATTATATACTCTAGTAGATTCGTTTTCTTCGTTGATGCTAAGAAGTTACGAAGGTTAGTTCATAGAATGCAAAACGCTTAGAGCCCTTTCACTCTAAGCGTCAGTTAAAAAGGCCCTTTATTCCATTAAAGCCGCTGATTATTATATAAAATCAGTATTATAAGCTTTTAGTTCAATACTCAGAAGTGCTTAAAGATAAATAGTCTGTTTGTGAAAAAACATCTACCTCTTGTCCATTTTTTTCATAAACGGTTAAAGTACCTTCTTGCTCTTTTTTCTCCCAACCCCAAAGTTTAATGATTACTTGGTACCTTAATGGCAGACCATTTTCTTCTGAAGCTGGGCCCCAGTTATAAGCTACATATTCACTCTTATTAGCTGTGATTTCAGCATTTTTTGGTACTGGAAATCCCTCAAAATTTTCCGATTCCTCATATGAATAAAGAACTATTAAGGGAATGGCAATTAATAAAGCAGTAAATGCAATTAACCCACCTATTCTTTTTTTATTAATCTTTAATCACCCTTCCGCCTTGGTTTTATCGAATACAAAGTTACAGCAAAATCTTCTTAATTTCTTCCTCCGTTAAACTGCCCTTTTGTTCAATAAGCTTCTGTATATATAATACCATAAAAGGTAGTTTTTTCCTTATATTTTGTGAACAACAATGCTTACGAAAAAGCCTTAAAAAATGCAGTATTTACTAGAGCTTACCTCTAAATAGAAAAACTCTTTCAAATATACCTCTACACCAAACAACCTTAAACCGAATCATTCACTTTTGCCTCGAAAATCCTGTCAAAGCAAAACATGTAAGTAATGCGACTGATGTAACGATGATGGCGAAAGATAAGCCCACCGCACTCATAAATATATCTTCTCCTGGATATGTAGGCTCAAGTGTTACAAGCATATAGATAAAAACAAGTGTTAGGAAAAGGTAAAAGCTGCTACCAACTGCTCCTAAGATAATTCGATCTCGTTTTGATCCCAGGAATCCCTTATTGATTATAATCCATAAAGAAATACTAGCAATAACAGCAAGTAGCATAACAAATAGATGGATAAATGGAATGATCAAAGACATTATTAAATAAAGGATAAGACCTGTTAATAAAAATAAGAAAGCATTCAAACCGAATAAAAATATACCTGATAGCCAATGATTTTGAAACCAAGTAGTATGGTTCAATCTATCAATTAACATATTGTTATTTCCAGTTAGCTGAATTAAACGATTCCTGAATAGAATGACAAAAACGATTCCTACTAAACCAACAAATAATAATAACGACATACTTAATCCCCCTATTCAAGTTAAAGCTCCGGGATATTTTTACAAATGACCATTTTTCTAACCTTAGTTTACTTATATTTTTATTGTTTTTCAATATATTTTTATTGTTTCTATTATTTTTTCTGAAGATATCATTTTTTTGTATATCATTTTTAAAAATCATCATAATAAGGAAGCAAAGATAAAGAAGGTGGTGAAGGATGATGAAAAAAGGAATTCAGAATTCTAGTCTTGAGCAACAAAAAAATGATCATGAGACAGAAACTGCGTTTAAAACTGATGACACGAAGCAAAAAAATAATGGATCAAAGAAATAATCTAAAGGTAGCAAAAAAGGTTACATATGAGAAAAAAAGCACTCGTTTCAAGCAAAACGAGTGCTTTTTTTTTCATAAGATTTAGTATTTTACTATTCGATCCCTGCTTCAGCTTCCCATTTAGAAACTTCTTCACGAACTCTTGGTGCTACTTCTTTACCAAATAATTCGATTGCTTTCATGACGTCATCATGTGGCATGGATCCAACCGGGACATGGAGCATAAATCGAGTAATACCAACGTTTTTGCGAAGGTGAATAATCTTTTCTGCAACAGTATTTGGATCTCCCACATACAGTGCTCCTTCAAAGCTTCGTGCAGCATCAAAGCTTGATCGGTCATAATGACCCCATCCACGCTCTCGTCCTAGTTTATTCATCACTTGTTGTGTGGAAGGGAAAAATTTGTCGGCTGCTATTTCCGTCGTTTCAGCAATGAAACCGTGCGAATGGGATGCTACAGACAGCTTAGAGATATCATGTCCTGCATGGGCCACTGCTTTTTTATAAAGTTGGACCAATGGCTCAAATTGCATTGGGCTTCCTCCGATAATTGCTAACACTAATGGCAAGCCGAGCAGTCCAGCACGTACAACAGATTCAGAATTCCCCCCACTTCCTATCCACACTGGTAGCGGATCTTGAACAGGTCTTGGATATACCCCTCGATTTTGTATAGCAGGACGATGACCGCCCTTCCAGGTTACTTTTTCTGATTCTCTAATTTTCAATAAAAGCTCAAGTTTCTCTTCAAACAACTCATCATAGTCTTTTAAATCATACCCAAACAGCGGGAACGATTCGATAAATGAACCTCGTCCTGCCATAATTTCTGCCCGCCCATTTGAAATACCATCAAGTGTTGCAAAATCTTGGAACACTCGAACAGGGTCTGCCGAAGAAAGGACTGTTACAGCGCTCGTTAATCGAATTCTTTTCGTTTGAGAAGCTGCTGCAGCTAAGATAATGGCTGGGTTTGAAGCAG
>JAPSLU010000272.1 GCA_031180405.1 Bacillus sp. (in: firmicutes)
GACCAGTCATCACCCATATTGCAGGTAGGTAAACCATAGCTGCTTTAATTAAGAGACGAAAAGATATGGGGTCTTCCATCACACTTGTTGCTGCAGACCATAGCCCAAGCATGGCTAAAAATAACATGACAAAACCTAGTAAAATTGAAAGCATTAAATAGCTTCCCATAACTCTTTTCCTGGATACAGCTCGAGTTAGTAAATGCTCTGTTCGATTTCTTTTTTCTTCTCCCTTTAGCTTTAGCATAAACATTAACGCTGGGACAGTACAAATCATTGAGATAACAGACATTAACATGGAAACGAATTGTTCTGTTAAAGTTACTCCCTCAATTGGTGGTAGCATTTGGCTCATCATTTCATTAGTCGAGAAAAAAGATTCTAAGTCTCCAAACACTGAACCATAGGATACACCTAAAATAAACATTCCAATTGCCCAAGTGATCATCCCTGTTCGTTGAATTCTAAACGCTAAACCAACAGGACTTTTCAAAAAACGTGATGCATGCTTTTGACCTGGCTTAGCAGGGATAAATCCTGACCCCACATCTCGAATCGTATTTAAATAAAAGGCAAAAATGAGGATAATAATAGCAAACAGCATGGTAAGTAAGATCGGCCACCAATGATTGTTCACATACACCTCAGTTTTTAAGCCCCACCCTAACGGAGAAAGCCATGAAAGTGTTTCATTGCTCACATCACCAATTGCCCTGATAAAATAGAAGATTCCTAGCGCGGAAAAAGAAAGTCCGATCGTTCCCCTGGCATTTGATGAAACTTGGGCAAATAGGGCAGTGACAGCACTAAAGAATATTCCTGTTGTTCCAAGAACAGCTCCGTATAATAAAGAGCCTTCGAGATCCATACTTTCTATTTGTAAACTATATAACCCAACACTTATAATAACCCCGAGCAACATATTCATCGCTATTAACACTGTCATCGTTGCACTTAAGGGTGAAAGACGACCAACAGGAAGGGAACGTATTAACTCAATTCGACCCTCTTCTTCATCAGCACGTGTATGTCTTGCAACAAGTAGGATACTCATAATTGCAACGAAGATTGCGGTAAATAACAACATTTGATGGGCCATCATTGGGCCTTCTGTATAATGATCTAAGCCATATCCTGGACCAATCATCGCGGTCATAGCTGGATTTTTCATCGTTTCAGCAATTGCTTGTCTTTCTTGCTCTGTTTTATATAAACCGGAAAATGCTGATGCATTTACAATGGTGATTAAGGATAAAGCAATTAGCCAAATCGAGAAACGAATCCGGTCCCTCCTAATAATGAAACGAGTCATCGTTCCTGTCTCGTTATAAAGCTGTTTCCACATTATGGACGACCCCCTGCTCCTACATTTGGTGTGGAGCCTGATTCTTCATAGTGACGCATAAACAAATCTTCTAACGTTGGACGGGTGCTTTCTAATTTAACTAACCCAAACTGAGAAATATAACGGATCACCTCATCAAGTTCATTCCCATCCACTTGGAAAGAAAAAGCTCGATCCTTACCAACGATTTCATAGACACCATTTAATGATTCAAGTGATGTCATTGGCTGTTTTGTTTCAACAACTAAATTCGTTCTTGTTAAGTGACGGAGCTGATCTAGTGTACCAGATTCAATGATTTCTCCTTGGCGGATAATACCTACTCGATCACAGAGTCTTTCAACCTCTGATAAAATATGACTTGAAAGTAAAACACTTTTTCCAGCCATCTTTGCTTCCAACACACATTCTTGAAACACCTTTTCCATTAAAGGATCAAGCCCAGATGTGGGTTCATCCAAGATATAAAGCTCAGCATCAGAAGAAAACGCAGCAATTAAGGCAACCTTTTGACGATTTCCCTTTGAGTAAGTTCGGCATTTTTTCGTAGGATCTAAATTAAATTTATGTATTAATTCTTCTCTGCGTTTTTTATTACTCGATCCACGCAGTTTCATAAATAAATCTATGACCTCACCACCAGTTAAGTTCGGCCAGAGGTTTACCTCGCCTGGTACATATGCAATGTTTTTATGAATATCCACAGCATCGTTCCAAGCATCTTTACCGAAAATCTGCACTTCTCCACCTGTTGCTTTTAAGATTCCTAGTAAGATCCTGATCGTCGTTGACTTTCCGGCCCCATTTGGGCCAATAAATCCGTAGACTTCCCCTTGATTCACTTCCATGTTCACCCCATTTAATGCGATGAACTTCCCAAATTTCTTTGATATATTTGTCGCTTTTAAAATCTCCATGTTCATCCTCCTCTATTTTTAAGCAGGGTCACAAAAAAGTTTTGAACTGTTTTTTATCCATATAGTTGATATTATTCAATATTATGGTAATCTACAAGGAATTTTGAACTCATTTATTTGTTATATTTCATATTCTTCATTACACAATTGATGAGGTGAACGAATGTGGATGGATTTCAGCGACGTGGGGAACAAAAGAAACTGGATATTTTAGAGGCTGCACTTCTTTTATTTATGAATCATGGGATTCAAAAGTTTTCTATATCAGATATAGCAAAAAAAGCAAATGTCTCACAGGTGACCATTTACAACTATTTTGAGAGTAAGCATAAGCTTATCCAAGACGTTTTTATCTTTTATCTAGAAAAAGCCTCTTTAGATTTTGAAAAGGTTGTACAAAGCCCTCTTCCTTTTCTGGAAAAAATAAAGAAATTGGTTTTTGACCAGAAAAATTTAGCCAATACCATTCATGAGTAATTCTATCAGTATTTAATGAAGGCATATTCCACCGATGGAAACTATTTAGAACAAGTTTATGCAAAAAGATCTATAACTTCCCTTACTCTTCTATTCAATGAAGGGAAAAGAACAAGGTTATACTGACAAAAATTTTTCGCAGGAATCCATTTTATTTTATATACAGATGTTAAAGGATTATGTACAACGTGAGGATGTTTATCCGAAGGTTTTACCAATAACTGAGAATATTACGAATATTTTTTTCTATGGAATTATGGGAAAAGGAAAAGAGGAATTAGATATTTAAGCTTTTAAAAATTGAAGAGGCGCAGGAATAAAATTCATACGCCTCTTTGGAGATGAAGTCAAAATTCTCTTATCGTTACCGATTAATTACTCGCTCAATATGGATGGTTAAATATAATTTCTCGTCATTTGTTAACTCATAATCGAACTGTTTTTTCACATAATCATTTATCTTTTCTGTGCATTCATAAGCAGCTTTGTGCTTATTTTTGACAGCTTCATAAAGAAAATCATCTTCACTTTTCATATAGGTTTTACTGTACAATCTTTGCGCGAAAAACTTTAGATGAGTTACGAACCGAAAAAAATTAAGTGACTCTTCATTAAAATCAATACCAAAATGGTATTTGACGATCTTGAGTATGTCTTGCATGGTTTTTGTGATATTTACGATATTCGGCATCTCTTCGTTAAGCTCTGCATTCACAATATGCATAGCGATAAAGCCAGCCTCATCCTCAGGGAGTGTAACATCAAGCTTTTCCTTAATCATGGTTAAAGCCTCTAACCCTATCGCAAATTCATCTTTATATAATTTCTTGATCTCCCACAATAACGCGTTTTTAATATCAAGTCCCTTTTTATTTCTTTCTATTGCAAAATTAATATGGTCTGTTAACGAAACGTAGATACTGTCGTTTAACTCTCTTCCTAGCTTTTCTTTTGCCAATGTAATCATTTCTTCCGCTACTTCCATTAATTCAAGAGACACTTCATATAAAAGCGTTTTAAACCGCTCTGACATATCTTTGTTTTTCAGAGTAAAGACCTTTTCTATCTTTTCTTCTTCTATTTCATCACCAGGTTTTTTTTGAAATGCAAGACCTTTCCCCATAACGACAAGCTCTATATTTTCTTCATTAAAAGCACTTACTACATTGTTGTTAAAGACTTTTTCTATTTTCATACGATCACCTAAATCTAATTTAATGGGGTTCAATCGAAGAGTTTTTTGAACAGTTTTTCTCTTATAATCTCTTTTTATTACAGTGTATTATACGGGATATAACTTTCATTTTCACCCTTTGGTTACGGTTTTACATACCAAAAGCTTATAGGACAAAGGCTGTTTTAAAAAAGAGAAGAAGGAAAGCTCACTTTCCGAGCTTTCCTTAATGTCTATTTTTAAAAGTCTTCCCCATTTGTTGCAATTACATTTTTGTACCAGTCAAAGCTTTTCTTTTTATATCGGTTGTTTGTTCCTTTTCCTTCACTATCACGGTCCACATAGATAAAGCCGTAACGCTTTTTCAACTCAGCAGTTGAAGCACTCACAAGATCTATTGGCCCCCATGATGTATAGCCCATAATATCAACACCATCGCCAATAGCATTTTTCATCTCTCTAATATGTGCGTCAAGGTATTCAATTCGGTAATCATCTTGAATTGAACCATCTTCCTCGACTTTATCAACAGCACCAAGTCCATTTTCAACGATGAAAAGTGGTTTTTGATAGCGATCATATAGTTGGTTACAAACTGTTCTTAATCCAACTGGATCAATTTGCCAACCCCATTCTGAAGCTTTTAAGTATGGATTTTTCAAACCATCTAGAAGGTTGCCAGCCGTTTTCTCATCTTGGTGCTCTGGAGCTGTACTAGTCACAAATGACATATAATAGCTAAAACCAATGTAATCTACAGTATGATTTTGAAGTAGCTCTAAATCTCCATCTTCCATCTCGATTTGAATATCTTTATCTTTAAAGTAATTTAACATATAAGTAGGATATTTCCCTCTTGATTGAACATCTGAGAAAAATAATGTTTTGCGGTCTTGTGTAAGGGCCGCAAACATATCCTCTGGCTTAGACGTATAAGGATACGTTACCATAGAAGCAATCATGCAACCGATTTGTGCGCCAGGAATGATTTCATGTCCCGCTTTTACCGCAAGGGCACTTGCTAAAAATTGATGGTGTGCTGCTTGGTAAATATCTTGTTCATTTTTTTGTCCATCTTCGAATAACAATCCGCCCCCTGTGAATGGTGCGTGTAATAGAACATTAATTTCATTAAAAGTCATATAGTATTTCACTTTGTCTTTAAATCGTGTAAAGATGGTTTTTGCTAAACGCTCATAGAACTCTACTAATTTACGATTTTTCCAACCGCCATAGTTTTTCACTAAGCCAAGAGGCATTTCATAGTGAGAGATTGTCAGAACTGGTTCAATATTATATTTTAGTAGCTCATCAATCATATTGTCATAAAATTGAAGACCTTTTTCGTTTGGCTCTACCTCATCACCATTCGGAAATAAACGTGTCCAAGAGATTGAAAAACGGAATGCCTTAAAGCCCATTTCTGCAAATAATGCAATATCTTCCTTATACTTGTGGTAAAAATCAATTGCGTCATGATATAAATTAAATTGCTCCATCGAGTAATCCGGTGGACTCATAATCCCATTCGGTGAAACATCAGCTGTTGAAAGTCCTTTGCCATCCTCTTGATAAGCACCTTCTAATTGGTTAGCAGCAACTGCTCCTCCCCATAAAAAACCTTCTGGAAATTTTCTTGTGTTTGTATTCATAGTGTCACCATTCTCTCTATTTATTTTAGATCAGATTACTTCCCCGTTACTTTCAATTACTTTTTTATACCAATCAAAGCTCTTCTTTTTGGATCTTGTGAGTGTACCTTGTCCATTATTATCTTTGTCTACATATATATAACCATAGCGTTTTTTCATTTCACCGGATGATGCACTGACAATATCAATAGGGCCCCAACTTGTATATCCAATGATTTCTACACCATCTTTAATTGCTTCTGACATTTCTGCAATATGCTGTTTCATATAGTCAATTCGGTAATCGTCATGAATTTCGCCATCTGATGCTACTTGATCGACAGCACCCAATCCATTCTCCACAACGAATAAAGGTTTTTGATA
>JAPSLU010000273.1 GCA_031180405.1 Bacillus sp. (in: firmicutes)
AAAGTTCCTCGAGTATCATCGAATCCTCCACGCTTTCCAGCCACCGAGAAGGCTTGGCATGGGAATCCTCCACAAATGCAGTCAATCCCTTGTTTTCTAAGTAACTCCAAATCTCTGTCTGTAACTGCGGTAATGTCATTTGCTGTCCACTCCCCCTCTGTATTATGAATAGCTTCATAGCTTTTTCTAGCGAACTTATCCCATTCAACAGATCCAACACATTCATGTCCGGCTTGTTCCATACCTAACCGAAAACCACCTATTCCTGCAAATAAATCTAGGAATTTCACAAAATGCCACTCCTCTCTTTCTACCGAGCATTTTTCATCTGTTTTTCATATTGCAACCAACAATTTTCGCATAAAACAAATCCTCCATTCTCATCCTCAATAAAGAAATCCTCACCTTTATCAATCCTTAATACCGTGCCACAAGAATCACATTTCTCAACCTTTACCATTTTCGCGATCCAACAAGTAGTATGAGTATTTTCAACAAAGATTTTACGATTGTAATTATCTCGGTCAAATGTCTTTCCATCTCTTGAAAATGAGGTGAGAGGGAAAGTAACCATATACCCTCTCTTTTCAAGGTCCCTAATGGCTTGTTCAGCTTCATATTTTCGCTGACGGTGAATGACTACTGGCTTCATTTTGCTGCCTTCTTTTTTGGAGGATTAAAGATTGTATCAATAACTTGTGCCTGATAGATTGGTAGAGAGATACTATCTGTCTCTAATGCAATGAAATAATTCATTGCAATTTGTGCTAAAATATAAGCATCCGTTACGTTGTCGCTCTTATGCTTGTAGCCAAAATGCTCTAATACTGCTTGCATAACAGCCTTTTTCTTTTGAGGTCCTGCAAGTCTTTTCTTGCTGCCTTTCTCTCCAGTCCAACCAGAAACATTTACATATTTCTTAACTGCGTTTGGTGCAACCTCTACATAATTCAACTTGCGTCCATCTAAGGCCATTCGAATACCCCAACCAATTCCACCATTTTGAACAGCTTGTTGTGAAGCATATCCAAAGCCTTCAATAGAAATTACATCATCATCTTTTACGTGTGACATTATATCTACAATCATTGTTCTCATACGTTTAGGGTCAACAGAGCCAACACCTGTAATTTCTTTCTGGACTAAAACTTGTCCATTCTCGTCCAATGCAACAAATCCCGTTTTAGTTGATGGGTCAATTCCTACGAATCTCATCTTTTTTCCTCCGTTCTTGCAACTCCTTTGCAGCTGCATAGCGATCTTTCATTCTATTACTCTCATTCATTGCGATTTCATATAGTTGTTGTTCTGTCATATTTGAGAAGTCCATTTATATCACCTTCTTGGCAACTCATGAAAATGTTGTTTCCATCCTTGGAACAGTAGTCTGAAATCATTCAAACCAATATCCCTACCTTTAGCAAAAGTCTGCTGAATGACTTTCCCACCCATTTCAGTATCGTTTGGATCGTGCCAAAGGAATTCAACAACATCTGCATCCTGTTCTATTGCACCTGATTCTTTCAAATGGGAAAGCATTGGCTTTTTGAAGTTCTCACTATCCCTTGTCATTTGGCTTAACATAATGAAACAACAATCAAGTGTTCTAGCGATTTGTTTTGCTTCTCCTGTTACACGTCCAATTGCTTCAGCTCTTGATTCTCCCTTACGCTTTGGGATATTCATTATCTGCAGATAATCAACTGCAACAACAGCTAATTGACCATATTTCTTTTTGAATTGCTTTGCTGTCGCTCGAACTTCATCGATTGTTACCCCTGCACTGTCCTGGACAAATATAGGTAAATACTCAAAGTTCTCATAAGACATTTTGACCAATTCTTTTTCTGCAGAATTTAAATTCTTTGTTTTGATTTTGTTGTAACTAATACCTGTCTCTGAAGAAATCCATCTATCAATTAATTGATTCCGATCCATCTCTTGTGAGAAAAGTAGTACAGCTCCCTTTTGGCTATTAGCTGCACCTTTTAATCTCTGGAGAAGCATGGCCGTCTTCCCAACAGATGGTCTTCCAGCACTAACAAACAACCATCCTCTCCATAAACCATGTGCCCAACTATCAAACTCTTTAAATCCTGTTTTAATGAACTCAGTCTTTGTTGCAAGGTGTTTAAAGTAGCTCTCTTTGTTTTCTGAGAAACTGATCATCTTCGCATTATCCTGTGGTCTCATTTCTGTTACTAGCTGTTCAATATAGGAGAAGAATTCTTCATCAGATTCATAATCATTTCTGGACATATCGCCAATAATTAGAGCCATATCCTTAATCCTACGTTCCATTGCTTTTGACCTAACTATCTTGGCATAATATGAGATATTGGAAGTCGAAGGACAAGAATCAGCAAGTTGAGATAGATACGACACACTACCAACATTTTCAATCATGCCAATCTTAGATAAAGCTTCTGTTACAGTGACAATATCAACTGGATTTCCTTTCTTCTCTAATCGCTGCATAATCTTATATATTTCTCTGTGTCTTACTGAAGAAAAGTCTCTATCTTCAAGGAATACAATCTCATCCAACACATTAGGGTTAATAAGAATAGCCCCTAAAATAGCTTGCTCAGCTGAAATATCAATTTCTCCAATCAAATTCATCTGGATTATTCCCCTCCTGAATCCATTTCTGGAAGGCTATTTCTTTATCACGTGAATCTTTTATAGGTTCCTTCAAAGGTTTACTTTGGTTTTTAGTAGCATTCATCTTAATTGCAAGTTCACTAAATTTATCTCGAAGCTTTTTTGCAGATAGTACATTTGTTTTCCAGAATGGATCCTTTGTGACCCAATCCATTACATCTTTAGCCAAATGCTTGTCCACTCCATCAAGTTCAATTAATTTGCGGAAATCATCTGCCCATGATTGTAAATTAGCTTTCTTGATTAGGTGTTCTACTCCTGCTTCCTTAGCTACTTGTGAAACTAATTTATGAAAGTAAAGAGCCATTTTAAAATAAGTGTTGCTTTCATCATATTTCGGCTTCTTATTGGTTTTTGGTGGTACTTTAGGTTCTTGTGGCTTGCTTGGTTCTTGTTCCTCTGGCGGTCGGTCGCTCCACTCTTCGTAGTTTTTGTTAAAACTCAATATTCTGCCCCTCCTTGGACCAACCCCAACGACATCGACTATTTTCCGTTCTATCAAGATATTTAACTCTCTACCTACATGACTTTTAACTGTATCCAATAATTCTGCTAAATAAGTAAGAGTAAATTCATGCTCTTTTCTACGGAAGCCATATGTATATCGCCATATGACCATTACAATCCTTAACTGTGTGCCGTTGAGATCGGTTTTTACGATGTTTTCTAAAATCTCGTTGGCAATCCTTGTATATCCGTTTTTTGTTTGTGGACTTGCCATACCGAATCATCCATTCTTACTTTGCTTTTTCTATATGAACAGCAGCACCATCATAGAAGTTGATATTAATCGTTACTCCATGTTCAATATTCTTTAAGTGCTTAAGTTCTTCTGATAATCTTTCTATTTCTGCATTTTTTGAATTTATGGTGACTATTGATTGCATTAATAAACCCACGACAGATTCATCTCTTTTCACTTAAAACACCTCAATTTCATAATCTTTATTAGCTTTTAACCCTTTCTTCAATAAAGCTCGTTTAATAGTCATTTCAGCTAGTGCTGGCATGTTATTTTTGCTTGATAAGTGAGTAAGGTATATACGTTCCTTTGTTCCGTTCACAAGCTTAGAAAGAGCTTCGGCGGTCTGTTCATTGCTAAGGTGTCCTATATGACTCACAATCCTTGCTTTAACACTATTTGGGTAATCACTTACCTCAACCATATTTGGCTCATGATTCGCTTCAATTATGTAGATGGTTGAGTATTCCATAGCTTCAAGCATTTGTTCATCTACTACACCTGTATCCAAGCAAACTGAACATTTCTCACCTCGATAATCATTTATTGTGTATCCAAGTGGATCGAATGCATCATGATGTGTTTTAAAAGCACAGATATAAAATTCTTTTTCAAAATTAATATCTTCCCCAGCATTCAATATTCTTTGATTCTCTAAATCTACATTTTTAATAGACTTCCATTCGCCTTCTGCAGCATAAACCGGAATCTTATATTTATTAGCTATAGGTAATCCCTTTACATGGTCTGAATGAGCGTGAGTGATCAGAATGGCTTTTATTTCATTAGGTCTAATTCCAACCTCTAGAAGTCTTTGTTCTATTTTTGTTTTGGCAATACCAGCATCTACAAGAATAGTTGTTTCTCCAGAACGGAGGGCAATGCAGTTCCCTCCTGATCCAGATGCTAAGATATCAACTCTCATTGTGTTACTCCAATTCGTCTGAACTGTCGCTCATGTTCATCATATCTATGTTCATATCAATAATGTTGAGTAGACCTGTATATTCAGCAAGTGTTGGATTAATGCTCATATTAGGTGCATTCGTAGCGATATACTCAGCTACTTTTTCTTTACCAACAACACCTAAAACTTGTAATCTTTTAGTGATTTCAGCACGGATTTTTTTTATCTGTTTTTCTTCTTCAGTTGGTTCAGGATTCGATGGTGGAGCATCAATTACTGTTTGATTTGGTGTGATATCTTTTCGTTCAGGCTTATATTCAGGAATACTATTATCAGATTCAGCAGAAGTAATTGTTTCATCTTCAAATTCAAGCCCGTATTGACGTTTTAATGCTCTCTGCTGTACGTGCTTACCAAACATATCTGAGGTCCATTTATTCCAGTTGTCTTTGTTTTGCCCTGAAAACATGTGAGCTACCTCTTCAATGTCCATAATTACTGTTACTGGACGATGACCTTCACGATATGCGATCGAATAAGCACCGATAATTTTACCTCGAGGAAAACCAATTTCATGTTGTACTACTTCTAGCTCCTTCGTTTCCTTATTCATAGCTACCTTAAACTCATCGTTTTCATGAACCATTTGAGTGTCAGGTGGTTGAAATCCTTCTTGTTCACGCGCTTTTGAAAGATAAGCTTCAGCTGCAAATTGTATTCGGGAAGTGTTTCCATATTTGATAAAGAAAATTTCATTCTTGAATGGATCCAATCCATATGAAGCTGCCTTGTGAGCAAACAATAGAAATTCTTGGTCTGTTGCTGTAGGTGCTATTGATTGTCTAATGACTTGTAGTACCTCTGGTTTGAAAGCTTCTGTAATTTCTGGTGTATATTGAACGATTGAATTATTGTTTGCCATAATTAGTTCCTCCCACTTTAGGAATTATTTTTGTAGTAGTTGTGTATCTATGAACCAAGTGCATTGAGTCAGTCAAATTTTTAACTATCAACCAGTTTTCAGGATTAAAACCGGATGCTTTTATAAATTTCTTTTGCTTTACTGTTGGGTTTTTACCGTTTTTCATTCCCTCACCTCAATCTTCAAGTCTTGCCCAGCAACAACACGACAAATTATTAGTTGTCCTACTGGTTGCTTAAAGCTTGTGATTGATTCTGCATTATCTACAAACACTGGTGTAATAATTTCACTTTGATTGCTTAATACGTCTCTAAGCTCTAATCCAGCTCTAATAGATTCTGATAGTGATAAACTTCTATAAGGCTTACCATCCATTTCAATCTCAAAGTCTGGTTTATATTCTCCATCACCTTTGTTTTGTTTAAAGAGACGAACAGATAATGTAGTAAATAGTGCTTGTACCTTTTCGGCCTGTAGTTCAGCTTCTTTAGCTTTAAATGCCTTGATGCTGTCCAGGATAAAGATTGAATCATTTAAGGATTCAAGTGTTTCCCTTTCATCTTGTTCAGCTTCATTTACTTGTTCTTGTAATCTCTCAATCTGTGAATATGCACGAATTGCTTCACGCAATGGCACTCCTTCAGCATCTATAGAACGAATTTGTT
>JAPSLU010000274.1 GCA_031180405.1 Bacillus sp. (in: firmicutes)
CAAAACCGCATATTGCTTCTTGGAAAAAAGCTTTATTTTTTGGTGCTTTAACCGCTTATGTAGGTGAACCCCTTTTTAATTTGGCCGGTTATTACGTTTTAACAGGCTGGCATTATAGCTATTCACTGCCTATCTATGCATTAATCTATAAATTCGCTGATTGGCTGACAAAGAGGCAATCCTTCTCAGATGCTTGCTGTAAGTAGGTGTTGCTTTATTAAATTCTATATATTAGACCTTTGGGTTAGTCTTATAAGGCTCTTTTTACATCACATACTTTGATATTTTCATGCAGGTAAACGTAAAAACCGGGACGTTCCATTGCACTCAAGACACAAGATTAAGCAACAACCCTACATAAACAGCCTTTTTTAAGAGGGAATTTAACAAAAAAATCGCCCTATTTTGCATAATGAAGTTACCATACCCCTTATACAAGAAAGGAACGATTTTTAGATCAATCAAAAATAACAAGAGAAAGGTGCTGAAAAGTCGTCATTTAACGACCTCTTGAATCACCTTCCTCTTGTTAATGTTAATGAGTAATTGTTCTACTCGCAGTGAATTTTATCAACTCATGTACATAATATTCTGTGTTAATCATGACCGGAATCCCTTTTTCTGTATATTTTGTGATATCCAGACGCAATAAAGGAGTGTTTTTTTCTAGATGTAGCATTTCTGCAATTTCAGCAGTTGCTACACTTGGGACAAGTTCCATAAGATCATTTCTAAAATAGAAATTATTATTTTCTTCAGCGACGGCAAAGATGTCTTCACCTAACTCTTTATCAGTAAAAGTTGTTTTGTTCATATAGCTTCTCGGAATTCTATTAATACAGTAAACAGCCGGTTTATTGTCTGCACAAAATCGTTTTTTTACGATAAGTAGTTCATCACCTGGGTTTATGTTTAGTTTTTCTGCTTGTTCTTTAGTAGACTTTTCCCAAGAATAGGTAATGTTATCAATCATTACTTCGTAGCCACAATCTTTTATAAATTTCTTGAGCTCCCCGGCATGATCAATTTTCTCAGTAAGCTTTCTCGCAAAAGTTGTAATCGTACTACTGCTTCCCTGACTTCTTGTAATAAACCCTTCATTTTCAAGTACGGTAAGGGCTTCCCTGACTGTTAACCTGCTAATTCCAAGCTCAGCGGCCAAATGAGCTTCTGAAGGGAGCTTGTTTTGTTCTGGATGATTCGATTCTAAAATATATCTTTTTAAATATTCAATAGCTTGTTTAACTGCTGTTTGTTTATGAACCTTTGGAATATTTCGAGGCGACAATTTTTACCATCCTTACCTTAATAAACTAAGAACGATCAATCGTGCTAGATGAATAGCATGATAATCATATAAGTTGATGATACCACCGTTAACGAAGCAATGGAAATACTTAAGTGATTTAATTTTACTTTATTTGAAAATAATGAGCCTGTTATTGTTCCAAAAATCTGCCCAGCTACACTAGCTACTAATAATAGTGGTAAATTCTCCATATTCGAATATTGAAAGTAGCCAAATACAGAAGGGATGGCTATCACTACAGAATTTAATAAACAGACCCCGACTGCCACTCTTATGCTAATTCCTAAATTAGAGAGCAATGGTACCAATAGTATGGGACCGCCAGCTCCTGTTAAGGAGCAGATAGCAGCTGAAATAAGTCCAATGAATAAGATAGAAGTTTTACTTTTCAGTAGTTTGGACTTGTGTACTTCAGCAGAACCGTTTTGATTGCCCTTCTTACTTTTTACTAACAGAGATACTCCTGAAATCAGCACAATTAAATATAGCAGGAGTTTTGCTGTATGATCAGGAATTAAAATATTCAGCTTCACCCCTATAAGAGCTCCGGGTATACTTCCAATACTAAGAAACGTAGCTAGCTTTACATCCATGTTCCCCGATTTCCAATAATAATAAGCGCCTATCAAGCCAGCAACAGCAAAAGAAAGAAAACTTAAAGCAAGTGAATCCCTTAATGGAAATTCTAAAAATCCTACAAAAATCAATGGAAGAAGGAATCCCCCGATACTGGAGATTCCTAGTAGAAAACCTACAAAAATATTAGACAATAAGATAATTATAAATAAATACGTCAGCATGTTAACCCTCACTTCTGTTCATTATTGCTACTAAATCATTTAGGAGGTATCAAACTTTTTTAAATGCCAGCTCTGAGAGACATGCTTTTCATAGCCACTTTACTTTCATACATAATTTTTTCCTCGTCGAGTGTTAGTACTTCCCGATTTTTCATAATAACTTTTCCGTTTACAATCATATCGGAAACATCTGTACTATTTACCGATTCTACCAAACTGTTTACCAAATTATGTGTTGGTTGAATATGCGGCTGATCAATATTTATGCCAATTAAATCTGCCTTTTTGCCTATTTCTAAACTACCGAATTGATCTTCCTGTAACATGGCCGTAGCACCACCTAATGTAGCTAATTCCAATAATTTCTTGGCAGGCATGACCATTGGATCGAAAATTGGTGTTCCCCAAAAAGCCCTCATCAATGATTTAAATGTTTTCATTTCATCTAAGACGCTTAATCCTGAATGTGCAGCGCCATCTGTTCCTATTCCGACAGTAATCCCTTTTTGTAATAAGCTTGGGGTTTTAGGGATTCCCTTCCCCGCATTACTTATTGGACAGTGAGCAACTTTCACATTGTAATTATTTATGATGTCGATCTCATTTTCGGAAAGCAATATGCTATGTGCACTTAGGAAATTCGAATTTAGAACACCTAATGATTCCAAAAATTCAAAAGGCCTTTTCTGAAAATTCTCCAGACAATAGCTAATTTCATTTGGATATTCATTCATATGAGCTTGAACACCTGTATTCAGTTCTTTTGCTTTTTCAAATACTTTCGTAATTAAACTTGGGGTACATGTAATAATTGAACGAAGAGAAAACCAAACGTTTAGTCTACCATCTCCTGCACCGTGAAACTCATCAAATAATTGAACATTCCTCTTTAGCAATTCCTCTTCTGTTGATTTCATGTTTTCAGGAATTTGATTCCCTGAATTCATCGTTGAGCAGGTAATCGTGGCTCTTAATCCGGATTGAATCGCCGATTCGGCTACTTTATGCATAAAAGTGCCCCCCGCATCAACAAAGGCAGTTGTTCCGCTCTTAATCATATCCAAGCAGCTTAGTTGCGCACTTATATGCACATCTTCTTCTCTTAAGTTGCTTTCAAATGGTACCATAATGCGAGTCCAAATCATTGGATATTCGTCAGCAATTCTCCCTTTTAATAATTGCTGGCAGGTATGCATATGCGCATCTACAAAACCAGGCATGAATAGCTTACCTTTACCATCGATTGATGATGTTGACTGATAGTTTTCATCAATAACTGAAACGTTATCCACTGCTAAAATGACATTGTCTTTAATCACAATCGATTGGTTATGTTTTATTTCAATATCAGCTGTTAATATGGAACAGCCTTTGATAATTAAATCACTCTGGGTTAAATTTTTCATTTTATACAACCTTTTTTACAATTTCTTCTATTAAATTGCATTCGTCAGTTTCAGAACGAGTTGTGAAATTAATAAAGAGCCTATATACGTACTTGTTATTACAACCAAAGCAATAACAATCATTTTCCAGCCTTGTTTTCTAAATAAGTGAAAACTTGCCCCGATTGAAATCCCAGCTAATGCTCCTACAATCGTAAGTGGAGCCTTAAATTCAATTTTACTTGTTGATTCTATGACTACATCTCCTACAGGAGAGATAGGCGAAGCGAATAATAAACCTAATAAAGAGCAAAAAAGGATAACTGGCAGTTTCAACGGAATGATCTTTGATAACAATACAGCGATTAATGTGATTCCGCATAAAATCAGTACCCCATTCACAGAATCAAAGACAGATACATCGTACCCTACTAGATTAGAAGTGATAATGGCAATTGCAACGAAAACTAATAAAACAACCCATTCCTTAAGCTTCATACTATTTTCCTCTCTTCGTTGTACGTAATTTCGTTTTAGATTTTTTAACTCTTCCTATTTTTGGTTCCAATATGCTATATAGTTTGTTTGCAAGAGGCAATGCAATGAATAACGCAGCATAGATACCGGTTAATCCTGTCAGCATATCACTTGCACCACCAAGCATTAAGATTTCTTCTGCAAATGATGGGTACATATGAGCCAAGCTAGCAGTTGCAGAAGCCATCATGATCCCTGAACCTACACCTGATGCCATTCCTAACGCATATGGATGAAATAAACCTGTTGATGCTAATAAAGTAGCTAAAAAACCCATGTAGATCGTACCAATTAACCCGCCAATGATATAGACCGATAACGTTCCTCTCATTTCTGGTGAAGACGGACCATATAGATTGCTAATTAAACCTAGATTTGTTTCCCTATCAATCGAGTGTGCGGCACCTACAGCTTCCCTTTTTAAGCCAAGAAGAAGTGCTATTGGTAAAGCGATGAACACTGTAGCAATGTTTCCCAGCTCTTGAAGTAATAAAGCCGGTCCAACCTCAAGAAGTTTTGGAAGATTACCTCCCCCAAGGATTCCGAGTTTAACGATAAAAGGAGCAATAGCCACTAAAACTAATGGGGATGCTGCTTTAACCTCTTCCTTCTTAAAAAAGCCAATTATATCAGGCCCTAAAATAAGACCAATAATAATCCCATAAAAAATCGGGAAAATGTACACCAAACCTGGACCAAGCGGTATTTCAAATGAACCAATTGAATCCGCAAGTAACAGAATAAGAAAAGCTACAATATAAATTTTGTATTCCTTCTTTAACCTTTCTGAAATTGAACTGTACCCTTCCATAAAAACCCTCCATGTCAATAAATAATGATTGCTTGGAAATAAGAAAAATTTATATTAGAATACTACCATTAACTTATCAGATAAGTAAACAACATTTTTGTTTTTTAATAAAAATTACTCTAAATCGCACCATTTCCGGTCCTTTAAACTTATAAAATCTTAACGAACTCGCATTTTTTTATATTAATGTTCACTTTTTACAATGAGACCCTTACGATAAAATGTAAACGTTCTATCTAGTCTTTTGACCTTTTAAAACACTCTATGGTGGAGAAAAAACAAATAAGGTTCATGACAAGACTCCGGCTATGCTAAAGAATCAACGTACTTGGGGCAAGGTTCCGACAATCCATTTAACGCAAAAAAAGCCTTTCCTTTTGGAAAGACTTAAAAAACGAAAAAATAGGCCTTGAAAGGTCTCTAAATGAATATTATTTACTAACAAATTTATAATTTAAAAACTAGGTCTAACTTAATCGTGTTTATGACTTTTGCTTATTGTCGTGCGCGGTGATTCCATAATAGTGTTAGTTAATCCACTGTACAACATCGTCCATAGCTCGTCGCGTTTTGGGACGCACTGGATCCTCTTCGCGATAGCCGAAGGCAACCATAGCAGATACAGCAAGCTTGCCATCTTCAAGAAGTCCTTCCTTCTCCAGTATCTCATTTACTTTGTCATAGCTAAAGCCTTCAATCGGACAAGAGTCAATGCCGATTTGCGCCGCAGCAGTCATCATATTGCCAAGTGCAATATATGTTTGCTTGCTCGCCCAATCAAACAATGCACGGTCGCTCTCAAATAGACGCTGATCTTCCTCTTGAAAGGTTCTATATCTAGGCTTCAGTGTCTCAAGCAAATCATCAGGCATCTGCTTCACATGTTTTTGTAGCTGCTGCACATACTCTGAATCATATCTTGCATCTGTACGTGCAAGAATAACAACAAAATGGCTTGCAGTCGGCAGCTGTCCTTGGGCACCCCAAGAAACCTCTCTCAGCTTTTCACGAAGCTCCTCATTTTGCACAACAAGGAATTT
>JAPSLU010000275.1 GCA_031180405.1 Bacillus sp. (in: firmicutes)
GGTGACTTCTAAGTTTCCTGAGTTGCTACAGATAGATATTCCAGATGGAACTGTATTAGATGGAGAGATAATAGTTCCTGATAAGGATGGGAAGCCTGACTTCGAGGCAATGATGGAAAGATTTCAATCCAAAAGATCTAATCACCATGTCCAGTTCTGTGTGTTTGATGTTATATATAATAAAGGCGACAAGATTACGCATCTTCCTTTAATAGAAAGAAAAGAGATCCTTGAAAGCTTGATTCACAATGATCAATACCTAGCTAAGGTCCAGTGGATGCTTGGCAATGGTGAAGCTTATTTTGATTTAGTTAAGCAGCATGACCTAGAGGGAATTGTCCTTAAAAGAGCTGCTTCAAGATATCAAATTAATAAACGTTCACAGGATTGGTTAAAGGTAATAAATTATCAATATGCTGATGTATTTATTACAGGCCTTAGAAAAGATGAATTTGGGTTGTTACTTGGAATTGAAGAAAGTAACCGCATTAAACCAGCTGGGATTATGGAATTTGTTTCTCCTGCCGCAAGGAAACAATTTTATAAGCAGTATCAGGGTCTAATTATTGAAGAAGATAAAAAATTTATACATGTTGAACCAAAGATTAAATGTCGTGTGAAGTTTAGAAATTACACGAAGGCAGGAATGCTAAGAATACCTTCCTTTGTAGAATATATATCTTAATTAGAGCATCCTTCATAGGGTGCTTTTTACTATGGGGTAATCTATGTAAATAAGTGTAATTCATCCGATATAAATTTAGGGTGAATAATTATGATTAGAGATTTTAATAATGCTAAAAATGTTGTTGGATATCTAGAAAGGAGATATGGGAAAATAAGAAACCATACCATAGGTGATGATATTAGGTTAATAAAAAGTATTTCTGACGATCATAGCTTGGACCAAATATCAATGATGAAAAATCGGATTAATGCTTCGATTTCATCAAGTAGAGATACCAGCTATGTGAATAATAATCCTGTAAACTTTTTAACAGTTTTATTTACGGTAATGTGCACATTATTTTTTGGTTTTATAACAATAGGATCCCAATTAGTCTTAGCCTATATGGGCCATGTTGTGAACATAAATAAAGAGGAAATAACTTTGAAAGATTTAAATAACATGGTTGATTCATTTGATTTATCAAGTCTTATGGATGTAGCTCTTTTTCCAATCGTTGTTATCTTTTTTTTAATATATACAACAATTGTACTGGTAAATAGTATTTTGAAAAGGAACTCAGATAAATTGCATATGTACGAAGTAATAGTAAGAGAAACATATGACAAAAAAAGGATTGAAGTATCAACAGAAGAATGAGCTTGATAGAATCGTAGCTCTTTTAATGTTGGTTATGTCATAATTTGACGAACGATTGGAATTGTCCATCTAATTTCTTTTGCTCATAATTAGAGGGCGGAGGGAGGTGACAATCGTGGAAAGAAAAATAGTATCAAAGTGTCCAGGGTGTGATGACGGTTATATTTATGAAGATGAAAATGCAATGACAGGCTTTTGTGAAGAATGTTCTAAAGAAAAATAAGATTTATTGTTAGCATCCGAAAAATCGGGTGCTTTTTATTTGGGGAATTTGTCATAATTTGACGAACGATAGTGTTTGTCCGATTAGTTCCTTTTACTCATAATTGTGGTGAAGGGAGAGATTTGATGACTAAGATAATTGAAGGAATTTGGAATAACACTGAAGGAGTACAGCAATTTTCATATGTCTGTGGATACTGTGATTCAAAGGTAGCACCTTCATTTGGGTATTTTCTTAAGGGAGAAAATTTTCCATACGAAGAAATTGGTTATATCTTTATTTGCCCGCATTGTAACAAGCCCACTTTTATTGATGATGAGGAAAATCAATTTCCTGGGCATAGGTTAGGTACTAAGATAGAACACTTACCAACAGATATTGAAGAACTTTATAATGAGGCTAGAAATTGTTTCGCTGTAAGTGCTAACAATTCAGCAATTTTATCTTGCAGAAAGTTATTGATGAATATAGGACATACAAAAGGCGCAGAGGCTGGAAAATCTTTTGTATATTATGTTGATTACTTAAAGGATAATCACTATATCCCACCAAATAGTGAAAAATGGGTTGACATGATTAGACAAAAGGGAAATAAAGCAACTCATGAAATACCAACTATGTCAAAAGCTGATGCAGAGGAAATGCTGAAATTTACTGAGCTGTTATTAAGAATTGTTTATGAAATGCCCGGTAACATGGCCAAATACCAATAAATATAATTTTGAGGACATCCACAAGGGTGTCTTTTTAGTTTGGAGAAAGAAGGGTGATTAATATGGTCATTGCTTTGAGGGCAACTTGCTAATGACAATGTTAAAACTATGCAACTGTGGTCAACCAATTGATATCTCAAAAAGAAAATGTGAAAGCTGCATGGCAAAGAAGAATGAAAGGCACCAGATGTATGATAAATACAGGAGAGATAAAGAAGCAGCTTCCTTCTATAAGTCTAAGCCATGGAGAGTGTTAAGGGAGCAAGCGTTATTAAGAGATCTTGGTCTGTGTCAGCACTGCTTAGCAAAGGACAAGATAACCCTTGCTGATATGGTGGACCATATCATACCTATTAAGGAAGCCTGGGAATTACGCTTGGTACTTGATAACCTTCAATCTCTATGCAACAGCTGTCATGCTGCTAAAACATCAGAAGATAAAAAAAATATAAATAATGCTTGACATAAGAAAACATACTTTATTAGAAACCAGGGGGCTGGCCAAAAATTTTAAAAAAAGCCCAGAGAAGACCGCTCGCCCATTTTTCTCTCGCAAAAACTCCCTAAATGAAATTTGAAAGGAGGCGCCAATTATGGCTAGACCAAGACAACCAACAGATTTATTACTCGTTAAAGGAAAAAAACATTTAACCAAAGAAGAAATTGCTAAACGAAAAGCGAGTGAAGTCAAGGCGCCAGCTGATAAAGTCAGGGCGCCTTCTTATTTGCCAAATGATTTGAAGAAAGAATTTAGGAAGATTGCGAAGGATCTTTTGGATATAGAAATTCTTACAAATCTCGATGTGGATGCACTTGCAAGATTTATTATTTCTCGAAAAATGTACTTAGAACTCACACAAAAAATACTTGAAGATACAGCCCTCTTATTAGATAAAGACACAATAGGTATCCAAGACAAGCTTTTTAAACAGTGTCGGGCAGCTGCCAGTGATCTTGGTTTAACTATTTCGTCACGTTGTAAGTTAGTCGTACCGAAAAAAGAGGAAAAGAAAGAACCGAGTAAATTTGCTAAGTTTGGACGTGGTGGTAGTGGTTGATCGCGTCACCTCTTACGCATTTGATGTGTGCATGGGAAAAATCCCTGCGGGCCTATCACAACGACAAGCATGCAACCGGCATTTGCGAGATTTAGAACGTCAAAATACAGAGGATTTTCCTTATTATTGGGATTCGGAAGCAGGACAAGAATTAATCGAATTCGCTGAAACTCTCACTATTGCAGAGGGAGAGGAACCACAGGATTTGAGGTTATATGGATTTCAAGATTTTATCTTTGGCTCTTGGAATGGGTGGAAAACCTCTGAGGGTTATCGCCGTTTTAGAACATCTTATGTCCAAGTTGCAAGACAGAATGGTAAGTCTCTTGGAAATGCCGTACCGACCATGTACTATGGAAATTTTGACGGATATAATTACCCACAAATATACTGTACTGCAACCAAAGAGCTGCAGGCACGAATCGTTTTGAAAGAGTGCTTTAAATTTATTAATGCAGATCCTGAACTGGCAGGAGATGTTTATGAAGATGGTTTATTTACCATCAAGGACTACGCGAGTAAAATCTTATGCAATATTTCCAATGGCGAAATTCGTGCTCTCGGACGCGATACAAAATCAATTGACGGATTCCGACCATATTTTGCGAGTGTAGATGAGTACCATCTTCATAAAGATAACCAAATGTATAAATTGTTGGCAGATGGAACAAAAAAATTAAAGCAATGTTTGATTTCTGTAATTACTACAGCAGGCTTTGACCTAAACTCACCTTGCTTTTCCCTGTATGAATATTGCAAGAAGATACTTGCGGGTGTAGTAGCAGACGAGACACAGTTTGTCTTTATCTGTGAATTAGACAAGGACGATGACATTTGGGATGAAAACAATTGGGTTAAAGCTAATCCCTTGTGGACGGATCAAACACTCAATAGCTTAAGAGCCGAAGCGATTAAAGCTCGTGCGATGGGCGGCGAAGATTTACGAAATTTCCTTACGAAATCACTTAATCAGTGGGTGCAATTTGCTGACAACCAATATATGAATCTAGAACATTGGAAAAACTGTGCTTCTTCTAAAACTCTTGAAGATTTCAAGGGTTTTTCTTGTTATGCAGGATTGGACCTCTCAAGTGGCGGGGATTTGACTAGTCTAGCATTGATTTTCCCATACGTTGAAAATCATCAACGGAAATACTTTGTTCACTCCCATTCTTTTATCCCAAAGAACAGAGTAGCAGAACATATCAAAACAGATAAGGCGCCTTATGATATCTGGATTCGAGATAAATTACTTACTGTTACAGAAACTCTCGGAGGCATAAAAACTGATTATAAATACATTATTAAATACCTAGCTAATCTAATACTTGATTATGATTTAGAGATAAAAATGATTGGATATGATCCTCATAATGCCTCTGCATTCCTTGGAGATTTAGAGGAACTAGGTGTGGATTCAGTCTCTATTACTCAGTCAGCCCGGAACCTAAATGATGCAACTGTGGATTTCCGTCTTGAAGTTGAAGCAATGAATGTCGAATATAACGAAAAAAATGAATTGCTCACCTGGTCCGTCGTAAATGCCAAAACAGTTTCAAATAGTTTTGGAGAAATCAAACTTGATAAAGACTTACAAACAAAGCGGATTGACCCTGTTGATGCGATTATTGATGGGTGGAAACTGGCTATGTCTTCTGCTGTGGGCAGTGTGGATGTTACTGAATTCACTGACGAGGATTTTCTTGACAAGCTATGGGGCTAAGGAGGGGGTGAAAATGTGAAAATAATGGATTCAATTAGAAATTTCTTTATTGGTGGCCAAGAAAATAGAGAAGTCTATGAGCTTAACAAGGATGACCAAGAAATCCTCAAAATGCTTGGTATTGAAGTTGGAGAGGTTAATGTTAGAGGACTTAATGCTCTCAAAATTGATACTGTTTTTGCCTGTATCCGTATTAGGTCAGAGGCTGTGTCCAAGTTACCTTTGAAAGTTTACCAGGAAGATGACCACGGTATACAGATTGGTGCCAAGCATTATTTGCAGCCAATGCTAAAAATCAGACCGAATCCGTATATGAGTGCCAGTGATTTTTGGAAGTCAATTGAGGCTCATCGTAGTATGGGAAATGCCTATGCCAGCATAGAGTTTGACAAAAGAACCGGAAAAGTTAAGGCGTTATGGCCGATGGATCCAGCAAAAGTCAAAGTAATGGTTGATGATCTCGGACTTGTTGGTCCTCGATCAAAGCTATGGTATGAGGTTGAGGTTGCCCCTGGTGAAATCCGAAAGCTTAATCCGGAAGAGGTTCTGCATTTTAAAGGTAGCATTACTTTGGATGGGTTGGTTGGTATACCTACATTGGACTACCTGAAGATGACACTAGAGAATGCAGCAGCTGCAAATAAATTCACTAATAACTTTTTCAAGCAAGGACTTCAAGTGAAAGGTCTTATTCAATATGTCGGCGATTTGGACGAGCCGGCAAAGAAGAAATTCCGTGAAAAATTTGAAGAAATGTCATCCGGCTTAAAAAATAGCCATCGTGTCGCACTTATGCCCGTTGGATTTCAATTCACTCCGTTGTCATTGAA
>JAPSLU010000276.1 GCA_031180405.1 Bacillus sp. (in: firmicutes)
TAACGTCAAAAAATTTTGGTCCGGTAGTTCAGTTGGTTAGAATGCCTGCCTGTCACGCAGGAGGTCGCGGGTTCGAGTCCCGTCCGGACCGCCATTTAATTATCTTTATAATGTTTACTACTCTAGCTTAACTAAGTATAGAGTAAGAGGGTTTCAATAAGCGAAAAGATCAAGAAAGCAAGTGAACGAATACCGGAGCGTATAACCATACGTGAGGATCTGAGTGAGCAAGCTGACGCAGAGATTTTCAGCTGAGTGGAAGCTGTAAACATATTTGGCTCGGTAGCTCAGTTGGTAGAGCAATGGACTGAAAATCCATGTGTCGGCGGTTCGATTCCGTCCCGAGCCACCACTTTAATAATAAAATAATGGCGGTTGTGGCGAAGTGGTTAACGCATCGGATTGTGGTTCCGACATTCGTGGGTTCGATTCCCATCAGCCGCCCCATATATGCGGGTGTAGTTTAGTGGTAAAACCTCAGCCTTCCAAGCTGATGATGAGGGTTCGATTCCCTTCACCCGCTCCAAAATAAATGGGCCTATAGCTCAGCTGGTTAGAGCGCACGCCTGATAAGCGTGAGGTCGATGGTTCGAGTCCATTTAGGCCCACCATTTATTTTATTCCGCAGTAGCTCAGTGGTAGAGCTATCGGCTGTTAACCGATCGGTCGCAGGTTCGAGTCCTGCCTGCGGAGCCAAATTGGGGAAGTACTCAAGTGGCTGAAGAGGCGCCCCTGCTAAGGGTGTAGGTCGTGTAAGCGGCGCGAGGGTTCAAATCCCTCCTTCTCCGCCAGTTCAATTTCAATAAAGGCCCGTTGGTCAAGCGGTTAAGACACCGCCCTTTCACGGCGGTAACACGGGTTCGAATCCCGTACGGGTCATACAAAAAGGTAAAACAAAAAACACACTGTGTAATTAATCACAGTGTGTTTTTTGTTTTACCTTCTATAATATATGTCCTGGTACTAAAACAATTTGAAAGAAAAGAAGAGCACAATATCATCCATTCTTTTATACTTCTGTTTTCGAGAAATAAGTATAGAGAGGAGATACGTGCTGTACTAGTTGGTGATAAAAAGGAATACAGACTACTTGGCTTGATATGATTATGAAGAAAAGCCTACCAATTAAAAGGTGCATTTTCAACTAGGTTTATACAGGAAATAGAAGAAGGATCAGAGAATATCCTCTAAACCAAAGAAAAATTAAATGAGTATTTGGCTTTAGGAGCTTCTGTTCAGCGGTTGAAGAAGTAACATGTAATTATTTATTATTTATAGAAAGTTAGGTTTATCTCTATCACAAAATGGGTATATAAGAACTAATCTATAACTTTATTATATTAAGAATAGTATCATTTATAAGCTTATTATGTAAGAATATTACATTTAACTTTTTTTATTTTGTAACCTTAATCAATTTCCCTCTGGAATTTTGTCCTATTCCCTCTAAATTTAGAAAAAACTCCAAATTTTCATTCAAAGATCTTTCAACAAATTACTACAAAAAGTCGAAAAAAATATTTTCCTAACATAATATCAAATTGGCGTATGTTGTCTCGTCTCCCCTTAAAAAGCGGTTTCGTAACAATGGATTATATTATTCTCAATGATTAAATTTTTTCCTATACCACAGTGTTACCACATGATTATCCAACTCTCCACACTATTATCATAAATTTTCTTTAAATTTTAAAAGAATAATAATAAAAATAGTTTTACTACTCCTTGTAGGTTTATGTCGGAAAAAAGAACGTTTTCATTGAAGGGATTCATTTGTAAGTCTTGAATGTTTAGCATAGATAATAATAAGAGAAAGGGTGACTTCCGTGACCGTCATGTGTCCAACAGACTTCGATATTCATTTATTTCATGAAGGACAGTCTTTTGAAAGCTATCATTTTTTTGGTGCTCATCTAAAAGAACAAAATGGTGAACAAGGTACAGACTTTTGTGTTTGGGCTCCAAACGCAAAACAGGTAAATGTTGTTGGCGACTTTAACAACTGGAATGGACAAAATCACAAAATGGAAAAAATAAATAAGGAAGGAATCTGGCATTTATTTATTCCTGAGATTGGAGAAGGTGATATTTATAAATATGAAATTCTTACATCAAATGATGAAATTTTATTAAAAGCTGACCCATATGCTTTTCAATCAGAAATAAGACCCAACACTGCTTCAGTAGTAGCGGATTTATCAGGTTTTCAGTGGACAGATCAAAAATGGCAACGAAGAAAACGCCAAAGGCAGCCTTATGATCGACCATTAGCTATATATGAGGTTCATTTAGGATCTTGGAAGTTAAAAGATGATGGTGAGTTATACAGTTATCAAGAATTGTCTGAAATGATTATCCCATACGTATTGGAACATGGTTTTACACATATTGAGCTTCTCCCGATTATTGAGCACCCATATGACCGCTCATGGGGATATCAAGGAACAGGGTATTACTCCGCAACGAGTCGCTTTGGAAAACCAAAGGATCTTATGGAGTTTATAAATGCATGTCACGAAGAAAATATTGGAGTTATTATTGACTGGGTGCCAGGCCACTTTTGTAAAGATGCTCATGGACTTTATATGTTTGATGGCCAACCGACATTCGAGTATGCAAATGAACATGATCGTGAGAATTACATTTGGGGAACAGCAAATTTTGATTTAGGAAAAACAGAGGTACAAAGCTTTTTGATCTCAAACGCTTTGTTTTGGATTGACTACTTCCATGTTGATGGTTTCAGGGTTGATGCTGTGGCGAATATGCTATATTGGCCAAACTCAAATGAGTTAGTCGAAAATCCCTATGCTGTATCGTTTTTAAGAAAGTTAAACGAAGCGGTTTTTTCGAAAGATCCTGATATATTGATGATTGCTGAGGATTCAACTGATTGGCCAATGGTGACTTCTCCTACATCTTCAGGTGGTCTTGGTTTTAACTACAAATGGAATATGGGTTGGATGAACGATATTCTTTCTTATATGGAGGCCTCTCCAGAGAATAGAAATGAACTCCATCATAAAGTAACATTCTCCCTTATCTATGCTTTTTCAGAAAACTTCATTTTACCTTTTTCCCATGACGAAGTTGTCCATGGAAAAAAATCTTTATTAAATAAAATGCCAGGTGATTATTGGCAAAAGTTTGCCCAATTGAGGCTCCTGTATGGATACATGTTTACACATCCAGGAAAGAAACTATTATTTATGGGAGGTGAATTTGGTCAGTATGATGAGTGGAAGGACCTAGAGCAACTTGACTGGATGCTAGATGATTATGAGATGCACAGCAAAATGAGAGATTATTTTAAAGAACTACTCTCTATATATACGAAACAAAAGCCTCTATTTGAATTAGATCATTCTGAAGAGGGCTTCGAGTGGATTGATGTGCAAAATCGCGACCAGAGTATTTTTTCTTTTATCCGAAAGGGTAGAAAAGAAAATGAGTTTTTAGTCGTAATCTGTAATTTTAAACCAGTTGTTTATCATGATTATAAAGTTGGAGTTCCGATGAACACAGAGTATGTTGAAATATTGAATAGTGATGCAAATGAGTTTGGAGGATCTGGCCAAACAAATAATAAGAATTTAAAAGCAATCGAAGGTGAGTTTCATGGTAGACCATATCATCTTTCCATGACAATTCCACCATACGGAACAGTTATTTTACGTGCAGTTAAAAAAAGAGGGGAGCATAAAAATGGGAAAAAAGCAGTGCGTCGCAATGTTACTAGCAGGGGGTAAGGGGAGCAGATTAAGCTCACTTACAAAGAATTTAGCAAAGCCGGCTGTTCCATTCGGAGGAAAATATAGAATAATAGATTTTACTTTAAGTAATTGTACGAACTCAAGCATTGATACAGTAGGTGTATTAACACAGTATCAGCCTTTAGTCTTGAATTCTTATATCGGTATTGGAAGTGTATGGGATTTAGACCGTAAAAATGGTGGGGTAACCGTTCTTCCTCCATACTCAGAATCCTCTGAGATGAAATGGTATAAAGGAACAGCAAGTGCAATCTATCAGAATATAAACTATATTAAGCAATACGATCCTGAATATGTCCTGATTTTATCAGGTGACCATATTTATAAAATGGACTATTCAAAAATGCTAGATTACCACATTGAGAAGAATGCAGATGCTTCAATTTCTGTTATTGAAGTTCCTTGGGAAGAAGCGAGTCGTTTTGGGATCATGAATACAAATGAAAAAATGCAGGTAGTAGAGTTCGATGAAAAACCAGCCAATCCTAAAAACAATTTAGCTTCAATGGGAATCTATATTTTTAAATGGTCTGTATTAAAGGAATATTTAGAGATGGATGAGCGTAATCAGGAATCAAGCCATGATTTTGGTAAAGACATTATTCCATTGTTGCTTGATGAAAAGCGCAACGTGGTTGCCTATCCATTTAAGGGATACTGGAAAGATGTAGGGACAGTTAAGAGCTTATGGGAAGCGAATATGGATCTGTTAAACGATGATTCTGAGTTAAATATATTTGATCGAGACTGGAAAATTTACACTGTTAATTCAAACCATCCACCACAGTTCATTGCTGAAGATGCTGTCGTAACAGACTCTTTTATTAATGATGGTTGTGTCATTATGGGGGAAGTAAATCATTCGATTTTATTCCAAGGTGTGACTGTTGGTAAAAATACAGGGATTAAAAATTCTGTGCTTATGCCAGATTGTGTAATAGGGGAAAACGTTTATATAGAGAATGCAATTGTACCATGTGGAATTGAGATTCCGAATGGAACCGTGATTTGTCCTGATGAAAACTCCGATGAAATTCTTTTAGTTACAGAAGAAATTATTGAAGAATTAAAAACGATGATGGTAGAGAGCAAGTAATAGCATAGAAAATTACATTCAACTACAAATATGAATTGGAGTAGGAATGGTTTTTAGCATGTCCATTTTTATAACCGCAATTATCCTAATCTACTACTTTTAAAGACATTGTTAAAACCTACCTGCTTCCATAAAGGGGAGAACTGTTATGAGCAACAAATTATTGGGTATTATTGATGCAACAGCGTATAAACCAGAAATTGAAGACTTAACCATTCATCGTTCTTTAGCAGCGGTACCGTTTGCAAGTAGGTACCGTTTAATCGATTTTGTGCTTTCAAATATGGTGAATTCGGAGATTGAGAGCGTCGCAATCTTTCCGAAATATTCTTACCGCTCGTTAATGGATCATTTAGGATCTGGTAAACAGTGGGATTTAAACCGCAAGAAGGATGGGCTATTTTTCTTTCCATCTCCACACCTACATAATGAATATGATGAATTTGGTTCGTTTCGCCAATTCTCAGATCATATCAACTTTTTCCATAGAAGCACACAGGAATATGCCGTTATTACAAATGGTTATACGGTTTGTAATATTGACTATCAAAAGGTATTAAAGCGTCATATTGAAAACGCTTGTGATATTACAGAAGTGAAAAAAGATGGAAAAACCCTGCAAATGTATATCATGTCGACCAAACTATTAGTAGACCTTATTCAGGATAAAGAAAGAACTGGCTGCACAACTCTTGCTGAGGTCATTGTAGAAAATCAACATCACCTGACAATTTGTGATTATGAATTTCAGGGTTATGCTGCTGTAATTGATTCGATGGCTAGTTATTTTAAGCATAGTATGGATATGCTTAATCCAACAATTTGGAATGAAATCTTTACGAAAAATCGTCCCATTTTAACAAAAGCAAAAGATGAGCCACCAACGAAATATGGAAAGGGTGCTGTTGTTAAAAACTCACTGATTGCTAATGGCTGTAAGATTGAAGGGAATGTAGAAAATAGCATTATTTTCAGAGGA